>NZ_JBZAYE010000519.1:0-5321 GCF_058244205.1 Variovorax sp. 20P10.2.4 | reverse complement strand
CAGAGCGCGCAGCAGCCCGGCGACGATGTCGCGCCGTCGCTGACCTTCTCGCTGGGCCTGCCGCTCGCGCCGGCCGACTGGTCGGGGCTCTCGCTCGCGGTCGGCGTCAGCCTGGCCGAGAACCTCGATCCCACGGGCGCGGCCAGGCTCGGGCTCAAGTGGCCCAACGACCTCTGGGTCGACGAGCGCAAGCTCGTGGGCATCCTGATCGAGACCGCGCTGTCGCATGGCGGTGGTGCATCGTCGCCGCGCTACGTGGTCATCGGCATCGGCGTGAACATCGGCGCGCGCGATGCCGAGGGCATGCGCACGCCACCCGCCTGGGTGCGCCAATGGCGCCCCGACGCCACCTCGCCCGCGGTGCTGGCCGAGCTGATCCCGCCGCTGGTGCGCGACGTGCTCGCGTTCGGCGCGCGCGGCTTCGCGCCGTTCGCCGAGCGCTTCGCGGCGCGCGATGTGCTGCGCGGGCGCGAGGTGGTGCTGAGCGACGGCCGCACGGGCCTGTGCGAGGGCGTCTCGTGGACCGGCGAGCTGCAGGTGCGCACGGCCGAGGGCCTGCAGGCCATCGTCAGCGACGAGGTCAGCGTGCGGCCGCGCGGCATGGCCCTCTGAGACCGGACGCCGCGATGCCGCTGCGCCTGGTCGTGATCGCCCTGCTGGTCCTCAATGGCGGCTACTGGCTGTGGTCGCGCGGCGACCTCGCGGGCTTCGGCCTCGCGCCGGCGGGGCTCGACGAGCGCGATCCGCAGCGCCTCACGCGGCAGATCCATCCCGAGTACCTGCAGATCCGCGCCGAGCCGCCCAAGGCCGGTGCCTCGGGCCCCAGCGCCCGATGAGCCGGCCGCTCAGGCCGGCGCGCTCTCGAAACGCACCGTGAAGCGCGCGCCCGGCGGCTGCCGCTCGGGATGCGCGTCCTCGAGCGTCACCTGTGCATGGTGCTGGTTCGCGATCTCGCGCACGATCGGCAGCCCCAGGCCCGAGCCGTCGGCCTCGTTGCCCAGCACGCGGTAGAAGGGCTCGAACACGAGCTCGCGGTCGGCTTCGGAAATGCCCGGCCCGTTGTCCTCCACCTGCAGCAGCAGCACCCGGCCGAAGGGATCGGCCAGCACCCGCGCGGTGATCACGCCGGTACGTTCGGGACGCGAGGGCGTGTAGTTGATCGCGTTGTCGACCAGGTTGCGCACCAGCTCCTTGAGCAGGGTCGGATTGCCCTCGAGCACCACGCCGCGCGAGCCGGGATCGAGGCCGTCGTAGCCCAGGTCGATGCGCTTCTCGATCGCGCGCGGCACCGCCTCGCGCACCACCTCGATCGTGAGCCGCGCCAGGTCGCAGGGCTGGCGATGGGCGCCGGCGCTGTTGCCCTCGGCGCGCGCCAGCGACAGCAGCTGGTTCACCGTGTGGGTGGCGCGCACGCTGGCGCGGCCGATCTGCTTGAGCGACTGCTTGAGCTCGTCGGCATTGGCGTTCTCGCGCTGCGCCAGGTCGGCCTGCATGCGCAGGCCCGCGAGCGGCGTCTTGAGCTGGTGCGCCGCGTCGGCCAGGAAGCGCTTCTGCGTGTCGATGGAATCGTTGAGCTTGTCGAGCAGTTCGTTGACCGAGGACACCAGCGGCACCACCTCGAGCGGCACCGAGGATTCGTCGAGCGGGCTCAGGTCGCCGGGGCGGCGCTCGCGGATGCGCGCCTCCACCACCGACAGCGGCTTGATGCCGCGCACCAGCGCCAGCCAGATCAGCAGCACCGCGAGCGGCAGGATCGCGAACTGCGGCAGCAGCACGCCCTTGATGATGTCGGCCGCCAGCAGCGACTGCTTCTGGCGCGTCTCGGCCACCTGCAGCAGCGCGGGCGGCGCATCGGGCGCGTCGCCGGCCAGCCAGATCCAGGCCACGCGCACCGACTTGCCGTTCATCTCGCCATCGCGCAGCTGGACCTGGCCGATGGTCGGCGGCTCGTCGAGGCTGGGGTGCGGCACGTCGTGCTCGCCGCTGAGCAGCGTGCCGTGGCTGTCGAGCACCTGGTAGTACACGCGGTCGGTGTCGTCGCCGCGCAGGATCTCGCGCGTCGGCTGCGGCAGCACGAAGCGCGGGCTGTCCTTCTGCAGCGAGACCGTGCGCGCCAGCGTCTCGATGTTGTGCGTGAGCACGCGGTCGAAGGAGGCGCTCGCGATGCCCTGCGCCACCAGCCAGGTCACGCCGATGCTGACCGGCACCAGCAGCAGCAGCGGCGTGAGCATCCAGTCGAGGATCTCGCCGAACAGGGAGCGCTGCGCGCGCTGGAAGAGTTTCATCGGACCGGACCCGCCGCGCCCGGCGGCCGCACGCGCGTCACTGGATCTTTTCGAGGCAGTAGCCGAGCCCGCGCACGGTGGCGATGCGCACCGGGCCCTTCTCGATCTTCTTGCGCAGGCGGTGGATGTAGACCTCGATCGCGTTGAGGCTGACTTCCTCGCCCCATTCGCACAGGCGCTCCACCAGCTGGTCCTTGCTGACCAGCCGGCCCGCGCGCTGCAGCAGCACCTCCAGCAGGCCCAGCTCGCGCGCCGACAGCTCGACCATCTTGCCGTCGAGCGTGGCGACGCGGCCGGCCTGGTCGTAGATCAGCGGGCCGTGCTTGATCGCGTTGCTGGTGGTGCCCATGCCGCGGCGCGTGAGGGCGCGCACCCGCGCCTCGAGCTCCTGCAGGCTGAAGGGCTTGGCCATGTAGTCGTCGGCGCCGTTGTCCAGCCCCTTGACGCGCTCCTCCACGCTGTCGGCCGCGGTGAGCACCAGCACCGGCAGCTGCGAGCCGCGCGCGCGCAGCCGCTTGAGGATCTCGATGCCGTGCAGGCTGGGCAGGCCGAGGTCGAGGATCAGCAGGTCGAACTCGCTGTGCGTCATGAGCGCGGTGTCGGCCTCGGAGCCGTTGGCCACGTGATCGACGGCGGCGCCCGAGGTGCGCAGGCTGCGCAGCAGTGCATCGGCCAGCACCTTGTCGTCTTCGGCAATCAGTATCCGCATAGCCACCTCCAGCCCGGTTCGCGCCGTGGGCGGCGCCGTTGCACGTTGTCTCCGCTCGGGGGAGTCTAGCCCGCCGTATAGGCTTCCAGACCGATGGTTACCACGGTGGCGACATCGTCGCCCACGCTGGCGCGGAACTCGCGCTCGGCCTGCGTCACCGCCTGGCGGAAGGCCTCGAGCCAGGCCAGGCCGTCGGCCGTGAACAGCACGCGCCGCGCGCGCGCATCGAGCGGATCGGGCCCGCGCGTGACCAGCCCCCAGGCCTCGCACTGGTCGACCAGCGCGCCCATGGCCTGCTTGGTCATGCCGGCGCGCTCGGCGAGCTCGGTCAGGCGCGAGCCCTCGCGCGCGAGGTGGCGCGTGATGTGCACGTGGGCAGCGCTCACCTGCGCGCGCGCCGCGAGGTTCGACAGCGCCAGCGGCACGTCGACGTCGTGCGCCATCAGCGCGAGCACGCGCTCGTCGAAGCGCCGCATCGCATGGCCGAGCAGCCGGCCCAGGTGGGTCTGGCGCCAGGCATCGGGATCGAGGGGAAAGGGGGTGTCGCTCACGGCACCAAATGGTAAAGCAAACTGACCAAAAAATGGGTTTACTCGAATCCATCCGCCCCTACACTACTGTTCAAGCATCCAGGCTGTAGTTAAAAGCAGATGGATCCGACAGTACACAACCCGTTGATCTTCAAGGAGTTTTTCACATGGACGCAGTCGTCAAGGGCTCGAGCATCGCAGGCGCCAACACCGAAAAGGCCAAGGCCCTCCAGGCCGCGCTGGCCCAGATCGAAAAGCAGTTCGGCAAGGGCACGATCATGCGGCTCGGCGAAGGCGAGGCGCTCGAGGACATCCAGGTGGTCTCCACCGGCTCGCTGGGCCTCGACATCGCCCTGGGCGTCGGCGGCCTGCCGCGCGGCCGGGTGGTCGAGATCTACGGTCCTGAATCCTCGGGCAAGACCACGCTCACGCTGCAGGTCATCGCCGCCATGCAGAAGCAGGCCGGCACCTGCGCCTTCGTCGACGCCGAGCACGCGCTCGACGTGCAGTACGCCCAGAAGCTCGGCGTGAACCTGTCCGACCTGCTGATCAGTCAGCCCGACACCGGCGAGCAGGCGCTCGAGATCGTCGACTCGCTGGTGCGCTCGGGCGCCGTCGACCTGATCGTCATCGACTCGGTCGCCGCGCTCACGCCCAAGGCCGAAATCGAAGGCGAGATGGGCGACTCGTTGCCGGGCCTGCAGGCCCGCCTGATGAGCCAGGCGCTGCGCAAGCTCACGGCCACGATCAAGAAGACCAACTGCATGGTCATCTTCATCAACCAGATCCGCATGAAGATCGGCGTGATGTTCGGTTCGCCCGAAACCACCACCGGCGGCAACGCGCTGAAGTTCTACGCCTCGGTGCGCCTGGACATCCGCCGCATCGGCACCATCAAGAAGGGCGACGAGGCCATCGGCAACGAAACCAAGGTCAAGGTGGTGAAGAACAAGGTCTCGCCCCCGTTCAAGACGGCCGAGTTCGACATCCTGTTCGGCGAGGGCATCAGCCGCGAGGGCGAGATCATCGACATGGGCGTGACCGCCAAGATCATCGACAAGTCGGGTGCCTGGTACGCCTACAACGGCGAGAAGATCGGCCAGGGCCGCGACAACGCGCGCGAGTTCCTGCGCGAGAACCCCGAGCTGTCGCGCGAGATCGAGAACAAGGTGCGTGAATCGCTGGGCATCCCGCTGCTGGCGGCGGACGCGGCCGGCGCGGCCGAATAACCGGCCGATGCCTGCGAGCGGGGCGCCTTCGGCCGCCCCGCTTTCTTTTTCCGCTCCCGCATTTCCGATGGCATTCGATGCTCCTTCCCTGAAAGGCCGCGCGCTGCGCCTGCTGAGCCAGCGCGAGCATTCCCGCAGCGAACTCGAGCGCAAGCTGGCGCGCTACGAGGAAGAGCCGGGCACGCTCAAGGCCGCGCTCGACGAGCTCGCGGCCAAGGACTTCATCAGCGAGGAGCGCGTGGTCGCCTCGGTGCTGCACCAGCGCGCGGGCCGGCTTGGCGCGGCGCGCGTGCGGCAGGAACTGCAGGCCAAGGGCATCGGCGCCGAGGCCATCTCGCAGGCGGTGGCCGGGCTGCAGGGCAGCGAGCTCGAACGCGCGGCCGCGCTCTGGCGCCGTCGCTTCGACGCCCCGCCCGCCGATCCCAAGGAGCGCGCCCGGCAGGCCCGCTTCCTGATGGCGCGGGGCTTTTCGGCCGCGGTGGCGGCCAAGGTGCTGAGGAGCGATATCGATGAGCTCGAATGAACTGTCTCGCGTGATCACGCAGCGCGTGGCCTGCGACTGGCGCGC
>NZ_JBZAYE010000518.1:0-5322 GCF_058244205.1 Variovorax sp. 20P10.2.4 | reverse complement strand
CGTCGATGGAGGAATGGCGGGGAGGCATCGCGTCGACGGTTCCTAGAAGCTGTGGCGCACGCCGAAGGTGACGCCGGTCTGCGTGCGATCGACCGTGGGGCTCTGCGCATTGAGGCCCACGAGCTGCGCGCCCACCAGCCCGCCGCGGTAGATCGAGCGGTCGACCTCGGCATAGAGCATGGTGCGCTTCGACAGCAGGTAGCCGGCCACCACCTGGTACTGGCTGGCCGAGCCGTCGAAGTCGCTGGTGTGGCCGCGTTGCCGCGTGAACCAGGCGTTGAAGGCCAGCGTGAGCCAGGGCGTGGCCTTCCAGGTGAGGCCACCCAAGGCCATGCGCCGCTTGGCGAAGCCGCCTGGGAAGTTGGCATCGAGCACCTGGACCGGCGAGATGATGCCGAGCCCGGCAAGATCGACGGGCGTGAACGGTCCGTTGGCGAAGGAGGTGAAGGCGCTGTCGCGCCGGTTGCCGATGTAGCCGGCCTGCAGCGTGAGGTTCTCGCCGATCAGGAACTGGGCACCGGCGGTGGCGATGTCGAAGCGCGCATGCGAGGCATCGTCGGTGCTGCGCATGAAGGCCGCCGCGAGCTTCACCGGGCCCTTCTCGGGGATGTAGGCCAGGCCCGCGCCGATCTGGCTGCCGCGGCGCGCCGAGCCCTCGCCTTCGCCGATCGCGTACTGCGCGAGCAGCACCACGTCGCCGAGCTGCGCGCCGTAATGGACCATGTTGTTGGTCTTGCTCGCGGCCAGCAGGGTGTGCTCGGGTTTGAAGGCATTGAAGTAGTCGCCCCAGAGGTTCGAACCATAGGCGAGCGAGGCCGCTTCCATCGCCACGTTGTACTGGCGCCCGAAGGTCAGCTGGCCCCAGCGGTCCGACTGCAACCCGACCGAGGCGATCTGGAAGTGCTGCGGATCGCCCTCGGGCACGCGTTCGCCGTTGCGGATGTCGAAATGGCTCTCGACCTGGAACAGCGCCTGCAATCCCCCACCGAGGTCCTCGCTGCCCTTGAGGCCCCAGAAGCTCTCGGAGAGCCCGCCGCCGCGGCTCATGCGCAGCCGCGAACGGCTTCGATAGGGAACGCCCTCGGCCGTGTACTCGGCGCCATGGCTCTCGTAGCGCAGGCTGGCATCGACGGTGCCGTACAGGGTGACGCTGCTCTGCGCCTGGGCCGCGGTTCCCGCGAGCACCAGCAATGCCGCCGATGCGATCGCGATCTGCTGTCTCATGTTGTGTCTCCTCCTGCCGGGTGGCTTGGAGCCCGGGCGTGAGCCGCGGGCTGGAAGTGCGCCGTCTTTGCGGCGCGGGCGGATGATAGAACGATGTTCTTTAATAAATCAACGTTTCTTTTCGTGGACGTTGTTTTTGATCAGGAGTGGAGGTCGTAGCGGGCTCACGCCGATGGGGTACTCCCCTCCGCGAATGTCCCCCGCCTTCGGCTCCTCCTTTATTTCGCTGCGGGGAGTACCCCATCGACGTGAGCCTGGACGCAGCGGTTGTTGAACCGCCGGCACCACCACTGCGCCTCCCGTGCACAGGGCAGTGGGTGCTTCCCGCAGCGAAATAAAGGAGGAGCCCGAAGGGCGGGGGACATTCGCGGAGGGAAGTACCCGCTGTCCTGTGCACGCGCCCCGAACCTCAGCAAGCCCCCCTAAGATCCCGCCATGCCCTCCATCCGAACCTGGCGAACCGCCATCGCCGCCCTCTCATTCGTGGCAACAACAGCAGCGACGGCCGCCCCCACAGCCCAGGTCTTCGACCGCGTCGCCAAACCGGAAGCGGTCGATGCCCAATGGCGCCCCACGTTGTGTGCGCTGCTCTCGAAGTCCTGCAGCGCCGAGGAGCTCGGCCTCTACCGGCCGCGTGGCAGTGCCGAGGGCGAGTACGTGGTGCTGTCGGTGAAGCCGCTCGCGATGGCGCGCGTGCAGAGAACTGGGGACGGAAGCTGGCGCCTGCAGCGGCTGCATGACTTCTCGGCCTACCAGGGCACGCCCTCGAAGCTCGGCGGTGGCCGCGAGGCGCAGCGCTCGCTCGCGCCGGCGCTCTATCCGCTGGCCGACGGCCGCTGGGCGGTCGCGGTGCAGAGCGCGTTCAGCGACATGTATTCGGGCGGCGGCGCCAGCTTCGTCGTCGCCGACTTCGTGCCGCTGGAAGGGGACCCGGCCACGGCCAAGCCGGCCTACGAAGACATCCCTTTCTGGTGCTCGCAGATGATCCGCGCCTGCTTCTCCGAGAAGGAATACAAGACCTCGCCGCACTGCCACGACGAGACCTCGGGCAGCCTGCGCATCGCCTATGCCGATGCCGCGCGGCCCGGTGCTGCCCATGGCTGGAGCTTCAGCTGGACCGAGAGCGAATGGCCCGCGCACAAGCCGCGCAGCGCGCGGCGAAGCGGCACCACGCGCTTCACCGCGGCCGACACCTCGGCCGTGCCGTTCTGCGGCGGTCCGCAGTAGCGGGGCGGCTCAGTCCGCGGGCGGCGGTGCTTCCCATGCGAAGCCCACGCCGTACACCGAGCGGATCCAGTCGTGCCCGGGCGTCACCGCGCCGAGCTTGCGGCGCAGGTTCTTCACGTGGCTGTCGATCGCGCGCTCGGTCACGTCCACCGTGTCGTCGTAGGCCAGCTCGAGCAGCCGCGCGCGCGAGAAGATGCGCCCCGGATGGCGCGACAGCACCTGCAGCAGCCCGAACTCGCGGCGCGTGAGGTTCAGCGGCGTGCCCTCGAGCGAGGCGCGCCAGTGCACGTCGTCGAGCACCAGCCCGGGCGCCGCCTCGTTCGCGGCGCGGCCCGGCGCTCCTTGTTCGGACACGCCCGGCGCCGCGCGGCGCAGCACCGCGCGCACGCGCGCCACCAGCTCGCGCGGCGAGAAGGGCTTGCAGACGTAGTCGTCGGCGCCGAGCTCCAGGCCCAGCAGCCGGTCGACCTCCTCGATGCGCGCCGTCAGCATGATGATCGGATGGGCCGTGTGCTCGCGCGCGCGCCGCAGCACCTCGATGCCGTCGAGCCGCGGCAGCATGATGTCGAGCAAGGTCAGGTCGGGCGGCGAGGCCACGATGCTCTCGAGCGCGCTCTGGCCATCGGCGAAGTGCGCGGTTTCGTAGCCTGCGTGGCGCAGGTAGTCCTGCACCACCGAGGCGATGTCGGCTTCGTCCTCGACGATCACGATGCGGGTCATGGGGAGGTCAAGGTGAGTTGGCCAGCGGCAGGGTGAGGGTGACGCGCAGCCCGCCCATCGGCGAGGGCGAGGCATCGATGGTGCCTCCATGCGCCTCGATGGTGGCGCGGCAGATCGAGAGTCCGAGGCCCGAGCCGCCATGCTCGCGGCTGCGCGAGGTCTCGCCGCGGAACAGGCGGTCGAACAGGCGCGGCAGTTCGCTCTCGGGCACGCCCGGCGCGCTGTCGTCGAACAGCAGCGTGAGGCTGTGGCCGGTCCATGGTCCTTCCACCGTGACGTCGATACGCAGCACGCCGCCGGGGTCGGTGTAGGCCAGCGTGTTCTCGAGCAGGTTCATGAAGACCTGGTGCAGCCGGTGCGCGTCGCCCTCGATCGCCGGCTGCTTGCGCGCCGCGATCAGGTCGATGGCGCGGCGGTCGACCGCGATGCCGCGCTGCGCGAAGCGGTCGCGCGTGTGGTCCAGCGCCTCCTTGAGCAGCGACAGCGGATAGACCGTGGTGGTCGGCAGGTCGCTCTGCGGCGCGCGCATGCTGCTGCGCAGGTCGTCCACCAGCTGGCCGAGACGGATCACCTGGCGGTGCAGCCGCAGCGCCGTGCGTTCGTCGAAGGTGCGCACGCCGTCCTGCAGCGCCTCGATCTCGGCGCGCATCGCGGCCAGCGGCGTGCGCAGCTCGTGCGCGGCATCGGCCAGCCAGGCGCGGCGCGAGGCCTCCACCGTGTCCAGGCGCTGCGCCATGTCGTTGAAGGTCTTGCCCAGCAGCGCGAGTTCGTCCGAGCCCTGCACCACCACGCGCGTCGACAGCCGGCCGCGCGCCACGTCCTGCGCCGCCTGCGTCAGGTCGTCGACCGGCTTGAACCAGCGCCGCGCCAGCAGGTACGACAGCGCGAGCGCGAACATCAGGCCCGCGAGGCCGGTGAGCACGATCACGCCCGACTGCCGTGCCAGGAAGGCGCGGTCGGCCTCGCTCTCCAGGCCTTGCAGCGGCGCCAGCGCGAGGTAGCCGATGACGGCCCGGCCGCGCCGTATCGGCAGGCGTGCCGCGTTCTCGGGATCGATGGTCGCGCCCACCACGCGCGCGCCCTGCGCGTCGAGCACCGCGAGCCGCTGGTAGATCGAGTCGGCCATCGCGCGCGGGTCGGCGAAGAAGAAGGGCGGCGGCATCGCCGGGATCGCGCGCCGCGGCAGCAGCTCGAGCTGGCCCGGCGGCATCGGCGGTGGGCCGTTGTCGGCGGCGCCCTCGGGCGGGTCGACGCGCAGCGTGCGGTACTCGTACCAGGGCGGCAGTCGGCGGTCGTCGGGCGCGCTGGCGTTGTCGAGCACCGTGGCCACGCGGCCCATCTGCAGCCGGTGCCAGGCCTCGTCGTTGTCGCGCAGGCTCTTCCAGTCGCCGTTGAGCACGTAGTGCTTGAGCACCAGCTGCGAGAGCCAGTCCATGCGGCGGATCTCGATTTCGGCCACGTAGGCGCCGAGGCCGCGCTGCAGCGCGAGGATCGAGAGCCCCGCGAAGCTCAGCAGCAGCACGATCAGCAGCGCGGCGAGCGCCAGGAAGATCTTGCGGGAGAGGGTCAGGCGCAGACGCGGCATGGTCTCGGGAGGTGAGGGCCGCATTCTGCGACAGGCGATGCGGGTGGCGCGGGCATGGCAGGCGGTGCGGCGGACGGAGGCGTCATCGGCAAGCCGCCGATCATGACCGCCAAATGTGGAGGAATCTGGGAGGGCCGATCTCCCATTTTTCTCCCGAATCGGCACGCACGATGGCGGCCATGACACCGTGCATCGACCTCCTGTGGCCCGCGCTCCTCGCGCTGTTCGGGCTGTTCGCTCCCGCCTGGATCTTCGCGATCCACTGGGCCGAGGGCCGCGCCACGCGGCCTGGCGTGGTCGGCGGCACGGCCGTCGGCGAGGAGTCGGCATGACCCCCGCGGAGCGTTCACCGTCGCTGGACCGGCGCGCGCTGCTGGCCATGCTCGGCGCGATCGGCCTGTCGGCCTCGGCGGGTTTCGCCGCCTCGGCCTGGCCGGCGCGTGTCCTCGGGCATGGCCCCGTGAAAGCGGTGCATGGCCCCCGGGCGCCCGAGGCCATGGCGCTGCCCGAGGAAGTCCCGTCGCCACCGCGCACCGGAGGCTGAGCCATGCAGGGCACGACGATGC
>NZ_JBZAYE010000517.1:0-5323 GCF_058244205.1 Variovorax sp. 20P10.2.4 | reverse complement strand
CCGGGGAGCCCGGCCTCGGCCCGCTGATCCTGCGCTGCTACACGCGGTCCGCGCCGCGGCGCCAGCTGCGCCAGACCATCGCCGAACAGCTCGCGCGCTTCGAGGACGGCCTGGGCCGCGCGCCCGCCTTCGTCGACGGGCACCGGCACGTGCACCAGTTGCCGATGGTGCGGGAGCTGCTGCTCGAGGAGCTGTCGCGCCGCTACACGGCCGCGCCGCCGTGGCTGCGCAACACGCGGCCCGGCGCCGCCGCGCTCAAGCCCCGGGTCATCCACGCGCTGGGAGGCCGTGCGCTGGTGCACGAAGCCGCGCGGCGGTCGATCCCGACCAGCCGGGGGCTGCTCGGGGTCTACGACTTCGCGGGCGGGGTGACGGGCTACCGGCGGCGCCTGCTCGCCTGGCTGTCCGCGGCACGCAGCGGCGACGTGCTGATGTGCCATCCCTCGCTGGCCGAGGACGCCGGCACGCCGCACCACGAGGCGAGGGCGGCCGAGTACACGGTGCTGGCGGCCATGGCCTTTCCATGGCGCGATCCCAGCGGCGGGCAGGTCGAACTCATGGCGTTGTCGGCCGGCGGCCTGCAGCCGGGCGCCTGAGATCCGGCCAGGGCGCCTTCGCCGCGCGTCATGCAGTTTGATCGGCCCGGTCATGCCGTGCGCCGACCCGGCTTCGTATCCTCGGACCATTGAACGAGAGACAAGGTCCGCGCCACCCCCGGTGGCCAGGGCCACACGGAGACCGTCTTGCCACCGAAAGAACCCGTCCTTGACGGCCTGGCGCGCTTCGCCGCCGAGGCCCCCGCACGACCGGCCGCCATCCTGGCCGAGACCGGCGAAACGCTGGACTACCGAAGCCTGCACGAACGCTCGGCGCGGCTCGCGCAGTTCCTCGCGGCCCACCTCGAGGCCGGCGAGGTGGTGGCGATCCTGCTGGGCAACCGGCTCGAATACTTCGAGCTCACCTTCGCCGCGCGCCGCGCGGGCCTCTACTACGTGCCCATCAGCACGCACCTCACGCCGGGCGAGATCGACTACATCCTGCGGGACTCGGGCGCGCGCATCCTGCTGACCGAGATGGCGCTGCGGCCCTGGGCCGAGCGCTCGGCCTGGCCGGCGCCGCTCGAGGAAGTGCTCTGCATCGACGCCGACGATCCCATCGAAGGCGCCGCGAGCTACCGCGCGCTGGTCGAGGCCGACGGCGCGGTGCCGCCGCTGCCCGATCGGCCCCTGGGCCTGGACTTCGCCTACTCCTCGGGCACCACCGGCCGGCCCAAGGGCATCAAGCACAAGCTCGAGGACCAGCAGCTGCGCAAGGCGCTCGCGGGCGACTGGCTCTCGTTCTTCGCCTTCGATCCCGCGAGCGTCTATCTCTCGCCCGCGCCGCTCTACCACGCGGCACCGCTGCGCTTCAGCGTGCGCTGCGTGGCCTTCGGCGGCACGGTGGTGCTGATGCGCCGCTTCGACGCCGAAGGCGCGCTCGAAGCGATCGCGCGCTGGCGCGTCACCCATTCGCAATGGGTGCCGACGATGTTCATCCGCCTGCTCGCGCTGCCGGCCGAGCGCCGCGCGGCCCACGACCTGTCGAGCCACCGGCTGGCGCTGCATGCGGCGGCGCCCTGCCCTCTCGAGGTCAAGCGCCGCATGATCGACTGGTGGGGCCCGATCGTCTGGGAGTACTACACGGGATCGGAGCGCGCCGGCGCCACCGCGATCTCGACGCCCGAATGGCTCGCGCATCCCGGCTCGGTGGGCCGCGCGAAGCAGGGCGTGCTGCACATCGTCGGCGACGACGGCGGCGAATGCGCGCCGATGGTCGACGGCCTGGTCTGCTTCGAGGGCGGCCCGAGCTTCGCGTACCACAACGATCCGGTGAAGACCGCCGAGACCCACACGCCGCAGGGCTGGGGCACCTTCGGCGACATCGGGCACGTGGATGCCGAGGGCTACCTCTACCTCACGGACCGGCGCGCCAACATGATCATCTCGGGCGGCGTGAACATCTATCCGCAGGAGGCGGAGAACCTGCTGCAGGACCACCCGCTGGTGCACGAGGTGGCCGTCATCGGCGTGCCGCATGCCGAGTTCGGCGAGGAGGTGAAGGCCGTGGTCCAGCTCAAGGACCCCGCGCTCGCCGGTGCCTCGACCGCGCAGCAGCTCATCGACCACTGCCGCGCCCACCTGTCGGCCATCAAGTGCCCGCGCAGCGTGGACTTCGCGACCGACCTGCCGCGCACCGAGACCGGCAAGCTGCTCAAGCGCGTGGTGCGCGACCGCTACCGCGCGCTCGCCGCGCCCGCTTCCCAACCGTGACGGAGACCCGACCATGACGATCGACATCGGACGCAGGCACTGGACGATGGCCCTGCTGGCCTCGCTGGCCGGCCTGCCCGAGCTGGCCAGTGCGCAGCAGGACACCCGGCCGCTGACCTTGCTCGTGCCCTATGCCGCCGGCGGCGCCGCAGACCCCGTGGTGCGCCCGCTCGCGCAACGCCTGCAGGAGGTGCTCGCGCGCACCGTGCTGGTCGACAACAAGGCCGGTGCCAACGGACTCATCGGCACGCAGTACCTGCTGCGCCAGCCGCCCGACGGGCTGACGATGCTGTTCCACATCACGAGCCTGATCCAGAACATCGCGCTGTCGCGCGGCAAGCCGCCCTACGACTTCGCGAAGGACATCGAGCCGCTGGTGCTGCTGGGCCGCCAGGCGGTGGTGCTGGTGGTGCCCGCGTCGAGCCCCTACCAGAGCCTGGCCGACCTCGCGCGCGCGGCCAAGGCCAACCCGGGCAACTTCTCGTTCGGCTCCTATGGCGCGGGCTCGACCTCGCACATCTACGGCGAGCAGTTGCGCGCGGCCTGGAACATCGAGATGCCGCACGTGGCCTTCCGCGGCACCAGCCCGCTGCTGCAGGACATGCTGGGCGGGCGCGTGCCGATGGCCTTCGTCTCGGCCGCCACCGCGATCGAGCGCCAGGGCGACAAGGGACTGCGATCGATCGCGGTGGCGCACAGCAAGCGGCTGACCGCGCTGCCGCAGGTGCCCACGCTGCACGAGCTCGGCTATGCGGGCTTCGACTACACGGGCTGGTGGGGGCTGTTCCTGCGCGCGGGCACGCCGGCGCCGGTGGCCGAGCGCCTGCGCAACGCGATCCGCGCCATCCTGCAGGAGCCCGACATGGTCGGCCGGCTGCAGCTGGCCGGCCTGGAGCCCAGCAGCGAGACGCCCGAGCAGATCACGGCCGCGATGCAGAACGAGTACCGCCACTGGGAAGCGCTGAGCCGGCGCTTCAACATCACGGCCGATTGACGGCGTCGCTCGTGCGGGCGGCGCGACAATGCGAAGCGCATGCCCGCGCTTTCCCCGCACCCGCCCGCTTCATGACCGCCGTCCCCGGCCCCTCGCCGAGCGCCACGCCGCCGCCGATCGCCGGCTGGTTCGTGCAGCTGTTCCTGCGCAGCGCGGCCCTGCCGCCAGCGCAGGCCGAAGCGGTGCTGCGCCGTTCGGGCATCGATCCGCTGCAACTGGACGAGCGCGGGCTGCGCGTCACCGAGCAGGCCTTCACACGCTTCCTGATCCTGCTAGCGCGGCGCGCGCGCGACGAGGCCTGGGGCATCGCCTCGCGGCCGATTCCGCCGGGCACCTTCCACACCCTGTGCCGGCTGATCGTCAATTGCCGCACGCTCGGCGAGGCGCTGGTCGTCATCGGCCGCTTCTATGCGCTGGTGGTCGACGACTTCTCGATCAAGATCCGCCGCGAGGGCGGCGAGGCCATCGTCTGGCTCAAGCCGCTGCGCACGCTCTCGCCCGAGCGGCACGTGAGCCTGCATGGCGCGACCGTCTTCCTGCTCTACCAGTTCATGTGCTGGCTGGTCGACCGCCGCATTCCGCTGACCGCGGTCGAGTTCTCGTACCCGCGCCGGCCGACCAGCGCCGAGACGCTGCGCACCTACGACACGCGCGAGATCCGCTTCGAGCAGCCGTTCACCGCGCTGCGGCTCGAAAGCCACCTGGCCTCGCTGCCGATCATCGGCGGCGAGGAACGCCTGAGCCGCTTCCTCTCGGAGGCGCCGCGCACGCTCATCACGCGCTACTACGACCACAGCCGCGTCAGCGACCGCGTGAAGTCCATCCTGCGCGCGCAGGTGGGCACGCCGATGAGCCTGGACGACGTGGCGGCCCGGCTGCACCTGACACCGGTGACCTTGCGGCGGCACCTGGTCGACGAGGGTTGCGGCTTCTCGGAGCTGCGCGACGACGTGCGCCGCCGCGCGGCGCTCGACATGGTGCGCCAGGGCCATGTGAAGCTCGAGACCATCGCGCTGCGGCTGGGCTTCGCCGAATACAGCACCTTCCATCGGGCCTTCAGGCGCTGGACGGGCACGGGGCCGACCGAGTACCGGGCCAACCCGCCGGCGTCCTGAGTTCAGGGTCCGGGCTTCGCGGGCCGTGCCCAGTCCGCGAGCCAGTGCGCATCGGCCACCACGGATGTCGCGGGCCGCGGCAGCGAAGGCGAATGGCTGAAGCGCGGGGCCGGTGCCGGCTGCAGTTCGCCTTCGAGTTCGACGAAGGCCTGGCGTGCCACGAGGTGCGGGTCGCGCGTGCTTGCGGCGAGGTTGTTGACCGGCACCACGCAGGCATCGCTGCCTTCGAACAATGCCTCCCAATGTGCGCGTGGCTCGCGTGCGAACAGTGCCTCGAGCGCGCGCGCCTGTTCGGGCCAGCGGTCGCGATCGTGTTGCGCGAAGGCCTTGGCTTCCAGGCCCAGGCGCGCGAGGAACTCGGCATGGAACTGCGGCTCGATCGCGCCCACCGCCAGATGCAGCCCGTCCGCGCAGCGGTAGCTGCGGTAGTACGGCGCGGCGCCATCGAGCACGTTGGCCTGCCGCTCGTCGCGCCAGCGCGACGCGGCGCGCAGGCCATGGATCAGCGACAGCAGCGACACCGTGCCGTCGCAGATCGCGGCATCGACCACCTGGCCGTGCCCGCTGCGCGCCGCCTCGTGCAGCGCAGCGAGCACGCCCACGGCCAGGTAGAGCGCGCCGCCGCCGTAGTCGCCGACGAGGTTGAGCGGCACGCTCGGACCCTCGGTCGGACCGATGGGATGCAGCGCGCCCGCGACCGCGAGGTAGTCGATGTCATGGCCCGCCTGCTGGGAGCGCGGACCCTCCTGCCCCCAGCCCGTCATGCGGCCGAACACCAGCGCGGGCCGCAACGCGAACAGCTCGGCAGGACCGAGACCCAGCCTTTCCATCACGCCGGGCCGGAAGCCCTCGATGGCCACGTCGGCATGGCGCAGCAGTTCGCGCGCCGTCGCGAGGCCTTCCGC
>NZ_JBZAYE010000516.1:0-5357 GCF_058244205.1 Variovorax sp. 20P10.2.4 | reverse complement strand
TCGCGCCGGCCCGCGAGCAGGTCGAGCAGCATCGACTTGCCGGCGCCATTGCGCCCGACCAGCCCGATGCGCCCGGGCTGGAAGGTCTCGCGGAGATCGTCGAACAACAGGTGCCCGCCCGGCAGCGCGAGGCTGGCGTGGCGCAGCTCGAAGCTCGCGGTGGCGGAAAGAGAAAAGGAAGCGTCCGGCCCTGAACCCGGGCGCGGTGCGTGCGTGCGATGAGCCATGCCGGCCCTCCGATGAATCGTTGGCAAGGCGATGCACGGTGGTCATGCATCGCGGCGATCAAGGAAGGCTCAAAGGCGCATTTCGGGGGGACGCTCCGGAAAAACGAAAGGGCCCTGAAAGGCCCCGGGCCGGTTTGGAGGCGGGCCTCGCGCGAAGGTTCCGCGACTTTTCTTTCTCTGTCTTCTTCAGCGCCGCAGCAGCGCGGGCAGCGCCGAGGCCAGCATCGCCACGCCCGAGGCCGTCAGCAGGCTCAGCACGATCTTGCGGAAGGTGGCCTCGCTGATGCCGATGTACAGCCGCGCGCCGAGTCGCACCGGCACGAACACGGCCACCGCGACCAGGCCCAGCAGCGGGATCGTCGACAAGGCGACGCCGCCGCGCGCCACGTGCAGCGAGAAGGCCACCACCAGCATCGTGAGGTTGAAGTTCTGGATCACCGCGCGCTGGGTGTCGCGCTCGAAGCCGCGCAGGGTGCACCACAGCGTGGGCACCACGCCCGAGAAGCCGCCGATGCCGGCCATCGCGCCGCCGATGGCACCGGCCACGCCGTCGGCCACCCGGCCACCGAAGCGCACGCGCGGCAGCCGCTGCGACATCAGCATCGCGGGGCACCACAGCACCAGCACGACGCCGAGGCAGACCTTGAACAGCTCGACATCGAGGTGCGGCAGCAGCCAGACGCCGAAGGGAATGCCCGCGAGGCCGCCGGCGACGAAGGGCCACAGCAGCTGGCGGTCGAAGCGGCGGCGCACGCTGAAGGCGGTGATCAGCTGCCCGGTCATGCCGCCGAACAGCGCGAGGATGGCCGCGAGCTGCGGGTCGAGGGTCCAGGCCCAGACCGACATCGACACCATGCTGAACGCAAAGCCGGACAGGCCCTGCACGAATCCCGCCAGCACCGCGCCGACGATCACATAGAGATACAAGGCCTGCATGCGGCCGATGATATCGGCCGCCCCCTGCGAGCGCAGGGACTCAGGCCGAGGCCGGCACCAGCGCCGTGCGGCGCACGCGCGTCACGTTGAAGGCGCTCGCGATCAGCACGCCCTGCACCAGCGCCAGGCCCACGATCACGGCCACGTACTGGCCATGGTCCATCAGGCGGCCGAAGATCAGCGGTGCCACGGCCTGCCCGATGTCGAGGCCGGCGTAGACCACGCCATAGACGCGGCCGGTGGCATTGGGCGGCGTCGAGCGCTTGACCAGCAGGTCGCGCGAGGGACCGGCCACGCCCGAGACGAAGCCCATGGCGCCGAACAGCACCGGCACCACCAGCGGCGGGAAGTCGGCGAAGGCCAGCACCAAGGCCAGCGCGGCGGCGATGCCGAAGCCCAGGCCCACGATGCGCTCGCAGCGCGAGGGATCGGAGGCCAGGAAGCCGCCCGCCACCATGCCGGCCGAACTCGCCACCATGTAGACCGTGAGGCACACCGCCACGATGCCGACCGGCACCGCGTGCAGGTGGCCGGCCGCGACCGGCGCGAAGGTCTGGACCACGCTGATCACGGCGGCATAGAAGAAGAAGAAACCGAAGCACATCCACACGGCCGGGATGCGCAGGAAGTCGAACTGCCCGCCTACCGTGGCCTCGCCCTGCCCGGTGGCCTTGTGCACGGCCTTCACGTCGAGGTCGAGCACGCGACGGTAGACCCACAGCACCAGCAGCACCACGATCGCGAGCACGCCGGCCGAGGCCAGCGCCACGCGCCACGAGGTGGCGATGGCGATCGGCACCACGAAGGCCGGCGCCAGCGCCCAGCCCAGGCTGCCGGTGATGCCGTGCACGCTGTAGGCATGGCCCAGGCGCGTGGGCGCGACCTTGCGGTTGAACAGCGTGTAGTCGACCGGGTGGAACACGCCGTTGCCGATGCCGCCGACCACGGCGCACAGCAACAGCATCCAGTAGCTCTGCGCCAGCGCGTAGCCGAAGGCGGCCAGGCCCAGCGCGCCCAGCCCGACGAACAGCACCGGCCGCGGGCCCAGCTTGTCGACGATGAAGCCCGAGGCGGCCTGGACGATGCACGAGACCACGAAGAACACGGTCAGCACCGCGCCCAGCTCGGTGTAGCTCACGCCGAAGGCGTCCTTGAGCCAGGGGAACAGCGGCGCCAGGATCAGCTGGCTGAAGTGGCTGATCGCATGCGCCAGCCCGACCAGGCCGATCAGTTGGGCGTCCTTGCGCAGGGTGGTCGGGGCGGTGGCGTTGGGAGTGGTCGAGGCGGAGGAAGACATGGATTGCTACAAAAAACCGGGGCAAGCCCCGATGCTATGTCCGGGCTCGGCGGCAGAATGGCGATACCGCGACAACATTTGTCGAAACCATGCCAAGCGAGCCCCCCACCCCTGCGGACGGCGTTCCGCGACCCGACAAGCCGCGCGCGGCCCCGGTGCCCGCGCCGGTCACCAGCGTGGCCTCGCTCACGCCGCACCTGTACGCGCCCGACGCGGTGCGGCCGCTGCGCGCCAAGGAACACTTCCTGAGCGCCGACACCTTCGTCGAGCTGCACCAGCATCCGTGGCCGCAGCTCACCTTCTCGACCCGCGGCGTGATCCGCCTCAACACCCAGGACGGCAGCTACATCGTGCCGCCCTCGCGCGCGGTCTGGGTGCCGGCCGACATGCCGCACAGCATCATGCTGATCGAGGACGCCGAGCTGCGCACCATCTACCTGCATGCCTGGCTGGGCCCGGCGTGGGAGAAATGCGAGGTGCTCGAGATCAGCCCGCTGCTGCGCGCGCTGATGCTGGCG
This sequence comes from Variovorax sp. 20P10.2.4, assembly GCF_058244205.1. Lineage (NCBI taxonomy): Bacteria > Pseudomonadati > Pseudomonadota > Betaproteobacteria > Burkholderiales > Comamonadaceae > Variovorax > Variovorax sp. 20P10.2.4. Next base: position 2,379 of record NZ_JBZAYE010000516.1, on the reverse strand, counting down.
CTGGACACCACGCCCGACGGCCTCCCGCCCACCGACGCGCATGCGCCGCAGCGCGAACGCATGATCGCGCCGCTTTTGGTCGACGAGCTCGAGCGCGCCACGCAGATCCGCATCGACGTGCCGCTGCCCGCCGACAAGCGGCTGCGCCAGCTCTGCGAGGCGCTGCTGCGCAACCCGGCCGACCGCGCCACCCTGGCCGAACGCGCCGCCAGCATCGGCGCCAGCGAACGCACGGTGGCGCGCATGTTCCGCGACCAGCTCGGCATGAGCTGGCAGCAGTGGCGCCAGCAGGCGGTGATGGCGCATGCGCTGCCGCTGCTGGCGCGCGGCATGGCCGTGAGCCAGGTGGCGGCCGCCAGCGGCTATGCCACCGACAGCGCCTTCTGCGCCATGTTCAAGGCCGCCACCGGGCGCTCGCCGACCTCGTTCCAGCACCGCAAGCGCGGTCCCTCGTCCGCGCACGCCTGAGGTGCTTTGCGGCGTCCGGTCATGGGGCTCTGGCAAGATCGGCCGCCAGCCCGCCATGAACCGACCGCTCCCCCTGCCCCTGCCCGCCGCACCGGCCACGCCCACCTGGGGCGCCGAGCTCGGGCGCCGCGTGCGCAGCCTGTTCCTGCTGAAGGCGGTCGGCACCACGGTCTTCACCTGGTTGTTCTTCATCGGCTACTTCCACCTGCTGCGCAACCCGGCCTTCCCGGTCACGGTGATGCCGCTGACCGCGCTCGACGCGCTGGTCCCGTTCCAGCCCCACTTCCTGGGCGCCTACCTGTCGCTGTGGCTCTACGTGGGCGTGGCGCCCGGGCTGCAGCCGAACTTCCGCGAGCTGCTGGTCTACGGCTTCTGGGTCGGCGGACTGTGCCTCACGGGGCTGGGCCTGTTCTATCTGTGGCCGACGCAGATACCTCCTCTGGCCATCGACGTTTCGGGCTATCCGGGCTTCGAGATGCTGCAGGGCGTGGACGCGGCCGGCAACGCCTGCCCGTCGATGCACGTGGCGGTGGCGATCTTCACCGCGGTGCGACTCGAGCACGTGCTGCGCGAGGCCCGCACGCCGCTATGGCCGCGGCTCTTGAACTGGCTCTGGTTCGCGGCCATCGCGTGGTCGACGCTGGCGGTCAAGCAGCACGTGGCGCTCGATGCACTGGCCGGCGCGCTGCTCGGGCTGGCCTTCGCGCTGCCCTCGCTGCGCTGGCGTCCGGGTTACCGAGCACGCTGACTCCCCCTTCCGGCCGGCATGTCCCTGCGGTGGGAGCGGATATCATTGGCGCTCACCGACCCTAGACATACGCCGAGCGAGGAAGGGATCGATTGCAATCGATCAGCGGCTGGCAAGAGAGACCACAGGCATCGCACGATGAGTTCGCTGAAGGAATTGCAGGACCTGATCCAAGAGAAGTACGGCATCGAACCGTCGACGCTCGACCCCCATGCCTCCATGCGGGAGAAAGGCGGGCTCGATTCGCTGGCGCTGGCCGAATTCCTGTTCGCCATCGAAGACCACTTCGGCATCACCATGCCCGACGAGGACGCCAACATCGACACGCTGGCCGAACTGGCCGTGCTGGTCGACAAGGTCCGCGCCGCCAAGCCAGCGTGAACACGCCCTCGGAGGTCGCCGTCACCGGGCTGGGCGTCGTCGCCCCGCACGGCGACCATCCCGACACCCTGTTCGAGGCCCTGCTGCAGGGCCGCTCGGCCATCGCGCCGGTGTTTCCCGAACTCCCCAAGCCGGCCGCCGCCGCCACCGTCGCCTTCGACGAGAGCCGCTGGTTCACCAAGCTGCAGCTCGCGGGCGTCGACCGCGTGAGCCAGCTCGCGGTGGCCGCCGCCGACCTCGCGATGCGCGATGCCGGCATTCCCGCCCTCGCCGACAGCGGCCTCGATGCCGAGCGGGTGGGCGTCTACGGTGGCTGCGGCATGGGCGGCGCGGCGGCGCTCGAGGCCGCCTACCGCGGCAACGGCCGCGTGTCGCCGCTGACCATTCCGGCCTTCATGCCCAATGCGCCGGCGGCCCACGTGTCGATGCGCCAGGGCGTGCAGGGCCCGGTGCTCACCTACTCGGTGGCCTGCGCTTCGTCGTCGGTGGCGATCGCCGAGGCCGCCAAGGCGATCCAGCGCGGCGAGGTCGACCTGGCCATCGCGGGCGGCAGCGAAGCGCTGATCGTGCCCGGCGTGGTGCTGGCCTGGCAGGCCATGATGACGCTGGCCGGCTTCCAGCCCGGCGAGGCGGCGCAGGCCGTCAAGCCCTTCGCGGCCGACCGCAGCGGCTTCGCGCTCGGCGAGGGCGCGGCCTTCGTGGTGCTCGAATCGGCCGAACGCGCACGCCGGCGCGGCGCGCGCATCCATGCGCTGCTCGCCGGCTGGGGCCTGAGCAGCGAC
>NZ_JBZAYE010000515.1:0-5361 GCF_058244205.1 Variovorax sp. 20P10.2.4 | reverse complement strand
CAGCGCGGCGCGCAGCCGGGGGCCATCGCGGCAGCCTTCCATGTAGCCCATGATCACGTCGGTGGCCGGGTCCTGCGCGAGCCAGGCCAGGCAGTCGGCGAACTGCAGGTCGGCCTCGTTGCCGGTGGTGGCCCACAGCGACAGGCCGACGCCGCGCTCGCGCGCCATCGCATAGGCATAGGCGCCGAAGGCGCCCGACTGGCTCACCAGCCCGATGCGCCCCGGCGCCACGCGGCCCACGCCGGGCGCGGGCGAGAAGGTGGCGTAGACCTTGTGCGCGATGTTCATGAAGCCCAGGCAGTTGGGCCCGATGAGCCGCAGGCCGGCCGCGCGGGCCTTGGCGCCGAGCCGCGCCTGCGCGGCCGTGCCTTCGGCACCGGTCTCGGCGAAGCCCGAGGAGAACAGCACCACGCCCTTGACCTTCGCTTCGATCGCATCGTCGAGCGCCGCATCGACCAGCGCGGCCGGCACCGAGAGGATCGCGAGGTCCACCGGCTGGCCGATGGCGCGCAGGCTGGGCCAGGCCCGCAGGTCCTGGATGCGCTCGGCGTTCGGGTTGACCGGGTAGAGCGCGCCGTCGAAGCCGAAGCGGCGCTGGTAGTCGACCGGGATGCCGCCGATCTTCTGCGGGTTGGAGGAGGCGCCGACCACCGCGATGGAACGCGGCGCGAACAGGGCCGACAGGGATTCGGTCTGGGAGCTGAAGAAATCCATGGAAGAGGCGACGAGGGGTTTCAGAAGTTGTGGCGGATGCCGGTCGCGAGCACGCGCACGCCGTTGCCGCTGTCGGGCGCGACCGCGACCGTGGCGAGCGTGGCCGAGGCGCCATGCCGGTTGAGCAGCCGCAGCCAGCGCGCGTAGAGCACGGTGCGCTTGCTCAGGTAGTAGTCGTAGCCCAGGGTCCAGGCCAGCTGCGAACGCTCGCTCGCGTCCACCTTGCGCTGCATGGCCTCGAACATCAGGTTCGAGGCCGGCGTGATGTTGTAGGTGAGGCCGAGGCTCGCGAGCTTCGCGCTCGGCACGCCGGGCAGGCTCGAGCTGTTGCGCACGTAGTTGGCGTAGAGCTGCAGCCCGATCGCCTCCCAGTCGTAGGCCGCGCTCAGCGCCTGGTAGGTGCTGGTGCTCGGCTCGGCCACGGGCGCGGCGGCCGAACCCGAGCGCGCGCGCTGGAAGGCGTAGCCCACGTAGTAGGGCTTGCGCCCCCAGCTCAGGCTGCCGCCGTAGAGCGTGCCGCTGCGGTGGCTCGCGGCGCTGGCCTCGCCGGGCGCATAGGCGATGTCGGCGTAGAAGTCGGCGATGGCCGGCGTGCGGTAGCGCACCATGTTGCTGGCGCGCGCCGCGAAGGGCAGCAGGCCGGGCTGCGCGTCGTTGGCGGCCACCAGGTTGATCGGCGAGAACACCGAGTTCACGCCATAGGGATCGGCCTTGAACAGCGTGTAGAACATCGGCGTGTACATGCGGCCCGCGTCGACCTGGCCCCAGGGCGTCGACAGGCCGACGAAGGACTGGCGCGTGAACGCGATCTCGGGACCGGCCAGCGTGCCCTTGCCGGTGTCGGGCGCGAAGCCGGCCTCGAGCGTGAAGTGCGCATCGAACCCGCCGCCCAGGTCCTCCGCGCCGCGAAAGCCGAGGCGCGACGCGGTCTGGCCGCCGTCCTCGAGCCGCGTCGAGGAGCTCGATCCCGACTTCGCATGGGCCAGGTAGAGGTCGGCGGTGCCGAAGATCGTCACGCTGCCCTGTGCGAGCGCGAGCGAGGAGGAGGCCGCGAGCGCGAGGCCCGCGGCGGCTGTCTTCTTCATGTCGTGTTGTCTCCGGTGGGGCTCGCCGCCCGTCGAGGGCGGCTGCCGCTTGCGTGCTTGTCGGTGTCCGGTGCTTACGATAGAAACGACCGCCCCCCGAATCTGTCAAAGCGTTGACAGATTCCCGAACATCGCCGCAGGGAGAACCCGCTGACCCGACCGCGCAAGACCACCGAACGAGAGGCCGAGGAGAACGCCGCGCTGCTCGAGCGCGCGCTGCGCTGGAACGAACTGTTCTCGCGCTGGCCCGATGCGCGTCGCGCCGAGCTCATGAAGTCGGCGCGGCTCGAGCGCTACGGCCGCCGCACGCAGGTGCTGGCGCACGACCGCCATCGGCGCGAGCTGCTGGTGGTGGTGTCGGGCTGCCTCGAGATCAGCAGCATGAGCCCGAACGGCCGCAAGTACGTGAACGCGCTGCTCGGCCCCGGGCAGGTGGCGCCGCTGGTGCGCCTGCTCGAGGAGGTGCCGCTGGCCTACGACTACCACGCGCACGAGGACTCGGTGATCGTGCACCTGCCGAGCGACGCGGTGCTGGCGGTGCTCGATGCCGAGCCGCTGCTGTGGCGCGACGTGGCCAAGCTCGGCCTGCAGCGCCAGCGGCTGAGCATCGTGCTGCTGCAGAACCAGATGCTCAACTCGATCCATGGCCGGGTGGCGGCCGCGCTGATGAACCTGGTGCACTTCTACAGCGGCCAGGGCGAGGACGGCGCGCCGCCGCTGGTGCGGCTGTCGCAGACCGACCTCGCGGCCATGCTCGGGCTGTCGCGCCAGACCGTCAACAAGGAGCTGGGGCGGCTGGTGGAGGAGGGCGCGATCGACATGCGCTACAAGCGCATCCGCATCGTCGACGCCGAACGGCTCGCGCGCATCGCGGCCGGGACCTGAATCAGGGGTGGATCTTCTCGCCCTTGGCGAGCATCTCGACGAACTGCGCGATGCGCCGCGCGCGGGTCTCGGGCTTCTTCGCGCTCTGGGTGCGGAACAGCACCGCGAAGCGGTTGCGCGCATCGAGCGCGGCGAAGAACTTCGCGGCCTTCCTGTTGGCATTGAGCGCGGCCCGCAGGTCGGGCGGCACGGTCGCCACGCGCGAGGCCTCGTAGGCGGCCTCCCAGCGGCCGTCGGCCTTGGCGCGTTCGACCTCGGCCAGGCCGCCCGGCTGCATGCGGCCTTCCTCGATCAGCTGCAGCGCCTTGGCGCGGTTGATCTGCGACCAGGTGCTGCGCTTGGTGCGCGGCGTGTAGCGCTGCAGGAAATGCGTGTCGCTGTCGCTCTTGCGCTGGCCGTCGATCCAGCCATGGCACAGCGCGAGATCGAGGGCCTGCGCGGTATCGACCGAGGCGATGCCGCTGGCCTTCTTCGCGAGCCGCAGCCAGACGCCGGCACGGCTCGCATGATGGCGCTCGTACCAGCGCGCGAGCGCGGCGGCGTCGGCGCATTCGACCGGCGTGTCGTCGACGATGCGCTCGGCCGTGGCGGCGGCCTTCTTCGCCGCCGTCACGGCACCCACCAGTAGCGCAGCGCGTGGAAGAAGATCGGTGCCGCGAAGATCACCGAGTCGAGCCGGTCGAGCATGCCGCCATGGCCTTCGATCATCGACCCCCAGTCCTTCACGCCGCGGTCGCGCTTGATGGCCGACATCACGAGACCGCCGAAGAAGCCCATCAGGCAGATGGTCAGCGACATCAGCGCGGCCTGCCACGGGTTGAAGGGCGTGGCCCACGACAGCGCGGCGCCCAGCGCGGTGGCGCTCGCGATGCCGCCGATCAGGCCCTCCCAGGTCTTCGAGGGCGAGAGCTCGGGCGCGACCTTGCGCTTGCCGAACAGCTTGCCCCAGATGTACTGCAGCACGTCGCTGCCCTGCACCACGATCACGAGGAAGGCGATCAGCAGCAGGTTGCGGCCCTCGAAGCCCGGGATCTGCAGGGTGAGCAGCGCCGGCACGTGGCTGATGCAGAACACGCAGATCATCAGGCCCCACTGGATCTTCGAGGTGCGCTCGAGGAAGCGCTGCGTGTCGCCGCCCACGGCCGCGAGGATCGGCAGCACCAGGAAGGCATAGACCGGGATGAAGATCGAATAGAGGCCGTACCAGTCGATCCAGACCAGGAAGTACTGCACCGGCAGGCCGATGTAGAAGGCGGCCGCGATCGCGTGGTGGTCGCCGCGCCGGGTGTAGGCCAGGCTGATGAACTCGCGCAGCGCGTAGAACGAGATCAGGTAGAACAGCACGATCACGCCGCCCTTGCCGAAGGCGAAAGCGAGGCCGATCGCCGCCACCATCACCCACCAGGCATTGACGCGCGCATTGAGGTTGTCGATCACCGAATGCGGCTGGCCGTGCGCCACGCGCCACTTGAGCACGGCGCCGATGCCCGAGGCCAGCAGCAGCACGCCGAGCACGCCGCCGAACAGCTGCAGGGTGGTCTGCGCGAAGGGCGAGAGCTCGATCATGCGGCGCTCCCGGAGGCCGCCTTGGGCTTCTCGTCGAGGCGGTCGTACTCGGGCCGCAGGTCGAGCATGGCGCTGCGCGCACGCGCCAGGAAGCCGGCCTTGTCCTCGCCCTCGGCCAGCACGATCGGCGTGCCGAAGCGCACCGTGCAGGCCAGCGGGATCGGCACCAGCGTGCCCTTGGGCAGCACGCGCTTGAGGTTCTCGATCCACACCGGCACCAGCCGCACGTTGGGGCAGGCGCGCGCGAGGTGGAACAGCCCGCTCTTGAGCGGCAGCAGGATCTCGTCGCCGGTGTTGCGCGTGCCCTCGGGGAACATGATCAGCGAGTCGCCGGCCTCGAGCGCGGCCTTCATCTGCTCGACCGGGTTGTCGCCCTGGCCCGAGCCGTCGCGCCGGATCATCAGCGCGTTGAACACGTCGGCGCCGATGAACTGGCGCAGCTTCGAGGCCATCCAGTAGTCGAGCCCCGCCACCGGCCGCGTGAGCGCGCGCAGGTCGGGTGGCAGCGTGGCCCACAGCAGCACGAAGTCGCCATGGCTGGTGTGGTTGGCGAAGTAGAGCGTCTGCTCGGCCTTGGGGCTGGTGCCCGACCAGATGGCGCGCACGCCGGTCAAAAGGCCCGCGGCGCCGATGATCAGCTTGCCCGCGACCACGGCGAGCGCGCGGCGCACGATGCCGCTGTCGGGGCGCTTTTCTTCTGGGGGAGGAGAGACGTCGTTCAAGTGAGGTCCTGTGTCATGAGGGCGAGCAGGAACATCGCGCTCTGGCAGGCGACCACGATGGCGTGGCGCTGCAGCAGCTGGCGGGTGCCCTGCGCGCGGTCGGCCAGCGGCCGCGCGGCGGAAGAAGCGTCGTCGGCGCGCAGCCCGAGCCGCGCCAGCGCCTGGTCGAGCGCTTCGAGCGAGGCGATGGCGCCGCGCGCGAGGTCGTCGAACAGCGCCTGGTCGAGCCGCAGCCGGAATGCGAAGTAGCGCTCGAGCACGCCGAGGATGGCGACGGCGCCGAAGGCCATGCTCGGCGTGGTGGGCAGCGAGCGCAAGGTGAGCGCGAGCACGAGTGCCGCGATCGCGCTGAGCGCGAAACCCCAGAGGGCCAGCACGCCGGCCGCGCG
>NZ_JBZAYE010000514.1:0-5410 GCF_058244205.1 Variovorax sp. 20P10.2.4 | reverse complement strand
CTCGCGCTCGACCACCTGCCCGACCCCGCGCAGGCCGGCGCGCTCGCGGGCTTCATGCAGGGCCTGGGCTTCATGATCGCGGCGCTCGCGCCCTTCGTCACCGGCTGGGTGCGCGAGCACACCGGCGGCTTCGCGCTCGCCTGGGCCTACCTCGGCGCCGTGGTGCTCGTGCTGCTGCCGCTGCTGCTGCGCTTCGATCCGCGTCGCTACGGCGCGGCCACCGCGGGGCTGTTCGCGCCGCGCGCCATGCCATCCTCTTCCCTCGCGCCCGAGGGCGCAGCCACTCGAAAGGTCTGAACACCATGTACCAGGAACGCTTCATGCAACGCGCGCTCGCCCTGTCCGCGCAGGCGCTGCACGAACCCGGCACCGAGCCCTTCGGCGCCGTGGTCGTGAAGGACGGCGCCATCGTCGGCGAAGGCTTCAACCACTCGGTCGCGCACCACGACCCCACCTCGCACGGCGAGGTCGAGGCCATCCGCGACGCCTGCCGCAAGCTCGGCAGCGTCGACCTCTCGGGATGCGAGCTCTACACCTCGTGCGAGCCCTGCGCCATGTGCGTGGCGGCGATGCACATCGCGGGCATCGCGCAGCTCTACTACGCGGCCTCGCTCGCGCAGTCGGGCGAGGCCTTCGACGGCGTGACCGTGGCCGCGCGCCATCCAATCGACGTGGAGGCGCTGCGCATCGAGTCGGGCGCGACGCTCGCGCAGCGCAGGCTGCCGGCCGAGCAGCGGATGGATGGGGAGGCGGTGCGGATCCTGGCCGAGTGGGCGGCCACGCGGCGCGCGGCTTAGGCCGAAGCCGTCGGCACGAACGGCGAGGGCAGCGGTTCGGTGGGAAGGTCCGGGAGGTCGGGAATCTCGGGATATTGCCCCAGCGGATGGACATCGAAGTAGGCGTCGAAGAGGATGGTGTTCGGCGCCAGATTCGCCACCGCGGTCTGCGCGACGCGCGCGTTGCCGGGTCGCTTGGCGATGCCTTCGCTGGTGGTTGGCGCCGAGAGTTGGAAGATCTCGCAGGCACCTACGTAGTAGCCGTCGTTTCGCACGATGTACTGCACCGAAGGCAGGTACTTGTGAGTCTCGGGATCGGCCGTCATGCCGGCGGCGAGCAGGAAGTCGATGATGTAGTTGGTGTCCTCGATCTGCGACATCCGCAGGTATTGCTTCTCGGTGTACGACGCCATGTAGTCGAGGCACACGTCCACGCCGAAGGGCACGCCGCCCAGCGGGTCGTTGTCGAACCCCGTGTACTGCTTGCCGTCCGCGTAGTAGGCAGCGGTGGTGGTCGACTCCATCAGCACGAGGATATCGAGGTGGCCCAGCAGAACCTTCCAGTAGGCCCGGCCGTCTTTCAGGACTTGCGTGCCCCCGTCCGTGTCGAAGTCGATCCATGACACATTGCGCTTGGGCCACATCGCGATCGGCCGGCTGCCGTCGGGGTTGGCCTTGCTGAAGTTGTCGATCACCAGCACGTAGTTGAGCGCTTCGTAGGGCGGAAGGTTTTCGTCTTTCACCGGGCCGCCTTGCGGGGCCGGCGCCGCGGGAGGCTCGACCAGTTGCTTCATCAGAACCTGCGAAGTGCCGGGTAGCAGCGCCAGCTTGCCGTACTGCTCCTGCGGGAACAAGGCGATCAGCGCGCGCACGTGCTTCTGCACCTCGATCACGCAGGTGGTCGAGAAGGCCTTGATCTCCTCCTCGTTCCTCACCGCATCCCAGTTCACGTTCCAGAAGAACTCGGGCACCACAAAGAAGCAGAGGTCGGTGGGCGCGCTCTTCTTTGGGAGGCCCTGTGCCAGCGCATCGCTCAGCAGGTTGAACTTGGCCTGCAGCGCGCGCCGCGTGTAGGTCTCGATGGCTTCGTCCTTCAGTCGCTGGTCGGGGAGTGGCGCTGTGGAGGGCGTCTGGAGGTTGAGAACGCGCACGTTCTTCACCGCCTTTTCGACCGGCCTCGGCGGTGGCGGATCGACGGGCGGCGTCGGCACCACCGCGGGCGAGGGTGGTGGTGCCACGGCCACCGGCGTCGGCGAAAAGCCGCTGCTGCTGCCTCCGCCGCCGCATGCGGCCAGCAGCGCGCTGGTGCCGAGGGGAAGGGCCAGGCCGGCCTTCAGGAGGGAACGGCGGCGCGTTCCCCGTGCATGCGTTTGATCCGGATCGGCTTCGCTTTCGTGGGTCATGTGAAAAAGCTCCCTGATGTTGATGTGTGCAGAAACTGCAATCGGGTTGCGCAAAATCCGTGCCCGCGAACGACGCACCATTGCGCCGCATTCCCATGGGAATTCAAGCCAGGCGGTGCTTTCCGGATGATGCGATCAGACCCGAAGCGAGAATCGCCAACGCAACAAGGTGGCGATTAATTCCTCGATGAATATCACTTTGGGATCGATGCAATGCACAGATGTCGATCGAGTCGGCGGGCTTCGCGCGCCGGTTCCAGGCAACAGGCCATCCATGCCGCCGTCGTGCTCGCGCTTGGTCCGGGAAGGGGGCGAGGCTGTAGGGCAGCCCGCCCAGCGATGCGCGGTCGCCGCCGACAGGCCGCGCACGCCGAAGGCATCACCATCGGTCCATCGACAACCTTTGGAGGATCCTTCCCATGATCAACAAGACCCTGCTCGCACTCGCCACTTCGCTGACCCTGCTGGCCGCCGGCACCGCCAACGCGCAGATCGGCAAGGCCGCCTCCGAGGCGACCGATGCGGCCCAGCACAAGATCGACGAGAAGCAGGCCGACAGCAAGGCCAAGAAGAGCGGCCCGGTCGGCAAGGCCGTGAACAACGTGAAGTCGGGCTATCACAAGAACCGCTCGAAGGCCTCGGCCGACAAGGCCAAGCAGTCGCTGAAGAATGCGGGCTGATCGGGGGAAGCGACCAGCCAGAACACAACCGTTCGGGCTGAGCCTGTCGAAGCCTCGCGCGGCGCTTCGACAAGCTCAGCGTGAACGGTTGTTTTTTCAAGCGCGCCCGGCTCAGGCCTGACGCACCTGCCCCGCAGCTTCCTTCGCCTGTGCCGCCTCCCGCGCGCGCACGACCGTCGTCGTCTCGCCTGCATACCCCCAGTCGTCGGTGTCGATCTCGTCGATCACGATGTGGGTCAGGTGCGGGTCCTTGCCGAGCACGCGCTGCAGCGTGTCGGTGATCTCCGCGATCACGGTGGCCTTCTGTGCGCGCGTGACGCCGTCGCGCGTGATGCGTACGTTGACGTAGGGCATGGCGTTCTCCCTCAAACGATGTAGTTGCCCGCGCTGCCCGCGCCATCCACCGGCAACACCGCGCCGCTCGTGAAGCCCGCGTTCACCAGGTAGAGCACCGCATCGGCGATCTCGTTGACCGTGCCCAGGCGGCCGGCAGGCTGCAGGGTCTTGAGGAAGCCGTGCGTCTCGGGCGCATGCATCGGGCTGTCGATGATCCCGGGCGCCACCGCGTTCACGCGCACGCCATGCGGCGCGAGCTCGAGCGCCAGCGCGCGCGTGGCCGCGTTCAACCCGCCCTTGAGCAGCACTGCCATGAAGGCCGGCACGTTGCTGCGCGGCTGCAGCGCCACCGAGGCCGTGATGTTGACGATCGCGCCCGCGCGGCGGCCGATCATGTGGCGCGCCGCGGCCTGCGAGGCGTAGATCGTGCCCTTCACGTTGGTGGCGATCTGCTGCTCGACCTCCTCGGGGGTGAAGTCCACGAAGGGCTTGGCCAGGAAGATGCCCGCGTTGTTGACCAGCGCGTCCACGCCGCCGAAGCGCGCGACCGCGTGCTCGACCAGCGCGGCGGCGATGCGCGGATCGGCGATGTCGCCGGCCACGCCGGTGAAGCGGTCGCCGGCGCCGAACTGGCGCGCGGCCTCGACCAGCCGCGCGTCGCTGCGCGCATTGCCGACCACGTTCCAGCCTTCGGCCAGCAGGCGGCGCGTGATCGCGAAGCCGATGCCGCTGCTGGCGCCGGTGACGACGGCGGTGCGGGCCTTGCCGCCTTGGAAATCGGGGGTGCTCATGGTGAATGTCCTTCCGGTATTTGCGCCCCGCAAGATGCGGTGGCGTCGTGGAAGGAAGTGTGGAGTCGCTCGAGCTAAGAGTGAATGGCCGGGATTCGGCAATCACTCTTCCGCCGTTCGAGCGAATCAGCCGCTGCGACGCTTCGTGCGCCTGGCCTCGGCCTTGGGCTCGCAGGCCTTGCACCAGTCCGCGAAACCCGCGCGCAGCTTGGGCAGCGCGAAGTCGACGAAGGCCCGCACCTTCGGCACCGCCAGCCGGCCGTGCGGCACCACCAGGTGCACCGGCAGCGGCGGCGGCTCGTCCTGCGCGAGGATGATGCGCAGCCGCCCGTCGGCCACCTCGTCGGCCACGTGGTACGAGAAGGAGCGCAGCACGCCGCGCCCCTCGGCGGCCGAGGCCACCGCCGCGCGCAGGCTGTTGACCACGAAACGCGGCGCGAACTGCACCGTGCGCGGCATCGTGCCGGCGCCGCCGACGCCGGCCGCGGGCGGGAAGCTCCACGAGTCGATGCCGAAGTGCGTCATCGCCACCACCTGGTGCTCGGCGAGGTCGGCCGGCACCGCGATGCGCGGATGCTTCGCGAGATAGCGCGGCGAGGCCGTCGTGACGCGACGCACCTCGCCCACCGGCAGCGCCACCAGCGTCGAGTCGGCCAGGTGCGCGATGCGCAGCGCCACGTCGATGCCCTCGTCGATCAGGTTGGCCGGGCGGTCCAGCAGGTGCAGCCGCACCGATACCGTCGGGTGCGCGTTCATGAAGGCGTCGAGGATCGGCCGCAGCAGCGCCTCGCCCACCGCGACCGCGGCCGTCACCGTGAGCCGGCCGCGCGGCGCCGAGCGTTCGCCGGCCGCCGCGATGTCCGCTTCCTCGAGGTCGGTGAGGATGCGCCGACAGGCCACCGCATAGCGCTCGCCCGCATCGCTGAGCCGGATCGAGCGCGTCGTGCGGTGCAGCAGCTCGGCGCCCACGTGGGCTTCGAGAAAGGCGATCGCGCGGCTCACCGCGGCCGGCGACTTGCCGAGCTTGCGGCCGGCACCGGCGAGGCTGCCTTCGGCCAGCGCCGCCACGAACACCTTCATGGCGTCGATGCGGTCCATGATTCTTCCTTCTCGCGAAATACTGAATGCCCGAGGATAGGGATTCATTCGCGGGCCGGCAATCCGTAGCATCGAATCCATCGATTCGCCGGAGCACATCATGGCCACCCCCCGCAGTGCAGCCGCGCGCACTGCCACCGCATCGCACCCGCGCGCCGCCGCCACCTGGCCCGCCATCCTCGCGGGCTTCTGCGCCACGCTCGTGGGCCTGGGCCTCGCGCGCTTCGCCTACACGCCGCTGCTGCCGGCCATCATCGACGCCCACTGGTTCGACGCCTCGGCCGCCACCTACCTCGGTGCCGCCAACCTCGTGGGCTACCTCGCGG
>NZ_JBZAYE010000513.1:0-5434 GCF_058244205.1 Variovorax sp. 20P10.2.4 | reverse complement strand
GACCTGCACTTCAACGTGCGCAGCTACGACTACTTCAAGCTCGCCGAGGACAAGTCCTATGGCTACGAGCGCACCGCCACCCTGATCGCGGCCGCGCGCAAGGAGTTCGCGAACACGCTGCTGTTCGACAACGGCGACACCATCCAGGGCACAGCGCTGGCCGACTACGAGGCGCTGGTGAGCCGCATCCCCTGCACCCAGCCGCTGTCGATGTACAAGGCGATGAACGCCGCCGGCTTCGACGCCGGCACGCTGGGCAACCACGAGTTCAACTACGGCCTCGACTTCCTCAACCAGGCGATCGGCGGCGGCCTCGACGTCGAGGGCGTGGACGGCACGAAGAAGTGCGCCGGCCCGAACTTCCCGCTGGTGCTGGCCAACGTGCAGAGCGTGAAGAGCGGCAAGCCGCTGCTCGCGCCCTACACCATCGTCAACAAGAGCTTCACCGCCACCGCGCCCGACGGTTCGCGCGTGACGGTGCCGTTGAAGGTCGGCGTGATCGGCTTCACCACGCCGGGCATCATGAACTGGGACAAGCGCTATCTCGAGGGCAAGCTGCGCACCGAGGGCGCGGTGGAAGCCGCCACGCGCTACATCCCCGAGCTGCGCGCCAAGGGCGCCGACATCGTGGTCGCGCTGCAGCACGGCGGCCTCGACGCCGCGGCCTACACGCCGACCATGGAGAACCCGGGCCTGCACCTGTCGAAGGTGCCGGGCATCGACGCGCTGCTGATGGGCCACCAGCACGGTGTGTTCCCCGACCGCGGCGCCAACCCCGGCTTCAAGCAGCCGGGCGTGGACAACGCCGCCGGCACCGTGAACGGCGTGCCGGCCGTGATGCCGAGCTCGTGGGGCAAGGCGCTGGGCGTGATCAAGCTCGAGCTGTCGTGGGACGGCAAGGCCTGGGTGATCGACAAGAGCAAGACTGCGGTCGAGGCGCGTTCCACGCAGACCGGCAAGGACGACGCGGGCAAGGCGGTCTACGTCGATGCCGACCCGGCCATCGCGCCGCTGATCGAGACCCAGCACCAGGCCGCGATCGACTACGTGAAGACGCCGATCGGCAGCACCGACTTCCGCATGAACACCTACTTCGCCGACGTCGGCGACCCGGGCGCGATCCAGATCGTGAACCAGGCCCAGGCCGACTACGTGAAGAGCTACATCCAGGCCAACCTGCCGCAGTACGCGAGCCTGCCGGTGCTGTCGGTCAGCGCGCCCTTCAAGTCGGGCTACGAGGGCGGCCGCGACTACACCGACGTGGCCGTGGGCAACCTCGCGATCTTCAACGCGGCCGACCTCTACCTGTACCCGAACACCGTGTACGCGGTGAAGGTCACGGGCGCCGAGATCAAGGCCTGGCTCGAGGCCGCGGCCAAGCGCTTCAACAAGATCAGCACCACGGCCACGGCCGACCAGCAGCTGATCAGCACCTTCCCGGGCTACAACTTCGACATGTTCACCACGCCCGACGTGCAGTACGAGATCGACGTGACGCAGGAGGTGGGCAGCCGCATCCGGAACCTCACCTACCTGGGCGCGGCCATCGATCCGGCCAAGGAGTTCGTGATCGCCACCAACAACTACCGCGCCACCAGCGGCGCGAGCTTCATCCCCGCGCTCGACGGCCGCGCGACGATCTACGCCTCGCCCGATGCCAACCGCGACGTGCTGATCGCCTACGTGAAGGCGAAGAAGACCATCACGCGCGCGGCCAATGGTGCGGCGCGCAGCTGGCGCTTCACCAAGGCCACGACGGCCGGCAACGTGGTGTTCACCTCGGGGCAGGGCCAGCTCGCGTCGGCGACGGCGGCGGGGTTGGACAACGTCTCGCTGCTGACGGCGGACGATGGGAGCGGGAAGGGGCGCTCGGTCTACAAGCTCGATCTGAGCAAGTGAGGGGGGTGGCTTCCTCCTGCCGGAGGGAGCCGCTCAGCGCTTGACGGGGGCCAGCAGCACCACCAGCGCCCCGGCCCCGCCCTCGGCCGGCTTGGCCTGCACGAAGGCCAGCACCTCGTTCTTCTGGATCAGCCAGCGCTGCGTCTTGGTCTTGAGCACCGGCTGCTTGCCCGGCGAGCCCAGGCCCTTGCCGTGCACCACGCGCACGCAGCGCAGGCCCTGCTTGTGCGCGTTGCGGATGAAGCCGCCGAGCGCCTCGCGCGCCTCGTCGCTGCGCAGGCCGTGCAGGTCGACCTGGGCCTGGATCGTCCAGTCGCCCTTGCGCAGTCGCGCGGTCACGTCGGTGCCGATGCCGGGCCGGCGGAAGCTCATGGCGTCGTCGACGTCGAGCAAGGTGGTGACGTCGAACTCGTCGGACAGCGATTCGCGCAGCACGCGCTGCTCGTCGAGCTGGTGCTGCACCGGGATCGGCGCCGGCGGCTCGGGCGCGAGCGGCACGGTGCGCGTCTTCTGGCGCAGCGGCTCGGTGGCGCCGACGGCGCGCGCGAACAGGTCTTTTTCGGCCGCGCGCTTGCGCTCGGCCACGGCACGGGCGGCGGCCTCGGCCGCTTCGCGCTCGCGGGTTTCGGCGAGCTGGCGCTGCACCTGCTTGAGGTCGGCCAGGTTCTTCAGGCTCTTGGGCGCTGGCGCCGGCGCGGCGCCGGGGGAGGGCGGACGTGCGGCGGCCATCAGAGCAACCCCTGTTCGGCCATCGAGAAGCTGCGGCCCACGCCCACGATCACGTGGTCGAGCACGCGCACGTCGACCAGCGAGAGCGCGGCGCGCAGCGTCTGCGTGAGGGCTTCGTCGGCGCGCGAGGGCTCGATGCTGCCGCTCGGATGGTTGTGGGCCAGCACCACGGCGGCCGCATGGTGGTGCAGCGCGCGCAGCACGACCTCGCGCGGATAGACGCTGGTCTGGGTCAGCGTGCCGCGGAACAGCTCCTCGAGCACGATCAGCCGGTGCTGCGCGTCGAGGAACAGCACCGCGAACACCTCGTGCGGCCGCGTGCCGATGTGCATCTGCACGTACTGCCGCACGGCCTCGGGCGCGTCGAGCACGGTGCGCTGCGAGAGCTGCTCGGCCATGGCGCGGCGCGCGAGCTCGAGCACCGCGATGAGCTCGGCGCGCTTGGTGGCGCCGCCCATGCCGCGCACGCCGCGCAACTGCTCGGGGCTGGCCTGCAGCAGGCCCGCGAGGCCGCCGAAGCGCTCGTGCAGCTCCTGCGCGAGCTGCAGCACGTTCTTGCCGGCCACGCCGGTGCGCAGCAGCAGCGCGAGCAGCTCGGTGTCGGCCAGCGCGGCGGCGCCGCGCGCGATGAGCTTCTCGCGCGGGCGGGCATGTTCGGGGAGATCCTTGAAAGCCATGGAGAGCCTGCTAAACCTTGAACGGGGCGGGTGGAAGCGCCCGTCCTTAAAATGCAGCCCAGTTTATCGGGACACCCGTCTTGTCTTTGTCAACCATTGCTGCCTCCATGTCCCAAACGCCCCACGTCGTCACCCCCGGCTCCTTCCTGACCCTGCACTACCGGCTGTCCGGGCCCGCGGGCGACATCATCAACACCTTCGCCGACAAGCCCGCCACGCTGTCGCTGGGTACCGGCGAGCTGTCGCCCGCGGTCGAGCAGCGCCTGCTGGGCCTCGAGGAGGGCGCCCACGCCACCTTCGAGCTGCCGGCCGGAGAGGCCTTCGGCGAGCGCAATCCCGAGATGCAGCAGTGGGTCGCGAAGAAGCTGCTGGCGCAGATCGGCGACCCCGACGAGCAGTACGCCGTGGGCGACGTGGTGCAGTTCCCCACGCCCGACGGCACCGGCAGCTATGCCGGCGCGGTGATCGAGTCCAACGAGACCGGCGTGCGCTTCGATTTCAACCATCCGCTCGCAGGCCAGCCCGTGACCTTCGAAGTGCAACTGATCGGGGTGTTGTGATGGCGCGCGGCACCGCGGCCGGGGAGGCACGATGAACGAGGGCATCGAGGAAGTCATCCTCGCCGAGCCGCGCGGCTTTTGCGCCGGCGTGGACCGCGCGATCGAGATCGTCGAGCGCGCCATCGCCAAGTTCGGCGCGCCGATCTACGTGCGCCACGAGATCGTGCACAACACCTACGTGGTCAACGAGCTCAAGTCCAAGGGCGCGATCTTCATCGAGGAGCTGTCGGACGTGCCGCCCGGCGCCACGCTGGTGTTCAGCGCGCACGGCGTGAGCAAGGCGGTGGAGCAGGAGGCGCGCGACCGCGGCTTCGAGATCTTCGACGCCACCTGCCCGCTGGTGACCAAGGTGCACGTCGAGGTCGCCAAGCTCGCCAAGGAAGGCTACGAGTTCATCATGATCGGCCACAAGGGGCATCCCGAGGTCGAGGGCACGATGGGCCAGCTCTCGAGCGGCATCCACCTGGTGGAAGACGTGGAAGACGTGGCGCGCGTCGCGCCGGGCCAGACCGAGAAGCTCGCGGTGGTCACGCAGACCACGCTGAGCGTGGACGACGCGGCCGAGATCGCCGCCGCGGTGCGCGCACGCTTTCCGGCCGTGCGCGAGCCCAAGCAGCAGGACATCTGCTACGCGACCCAGAACCGCCAGGACGCGGTGAAGATCATGAGCCCGCAGGTCGACCTCGTGATCGTGGTCGGCAGCCCCACCAGCTCCAACAGCAACCGCCTGCGCGAGCTGGCCCAGCGCCTGGGCACCGAGAGCTACATGGTCGATTCGGCCGACGAGCTCCAGCCCGAATGGTTCGAGGGCAAGACCCGCATCGGCCTGACCGCCGGCGCCTCGGCGCCCGAGGTGCTGGTGCGCGAGGTGATCGAGCGCGTGCGCGCGTTCGGCGCGGTCTCGGTGCGCAAGATGGACGGCATCGAGGAAACCATCAAGTTCCCGCTGCCCAAGGGCCTCAAGCTGGCCGACATTCCTCCTCCTGGACACATCTCTTGACCGCTGCTGCAATCACCGAATGGCGCTCTGAAATCGATAGCGCCTGGCAACGCCTGAACGAACGCTCGGGCCACTTCCTGCGCCAGACCCCGCTGTGGAAGCTGCCCGCGGCGGCGCTCGGCGTCGCGGCGCCCGGGGCCGAGGTCTGGCTCAAGCTCGAGCACCTGCAGGTCAGCGGCAGCTTCAAGGCGCGCGGCATGATGAACCGGCTGCTGGCCAACGCCATTCCCGAGAGCGGCGTGATCGTCGCCTCGGGCGGCAATGCCGGCATCGCCACCGCCGCCGCGGCGCGCGCGCTCGGCGTGCGCTGCGAGGTCTACCTGCCCGGCGTCTCGCCCGAGGCCAAGCGCGCGCGCCTGCGCGCGCTGGGCGCCGAGGTGGTGGTGGTCGGCCAGCTCTATCCCGATGCACTGGCCGCCTGCCTGGCGCGCCAGGCCGAAACCGGCGCCCTGCTGACCCATGCCTACGACCAGCCCGAAGTGGTGGCCGGCGCCGGCACCCTGGGCCGCGAGATCGAATCCCAGGGCGGCCTGCCCGATGCCGTGCTCGTGAGCGTGGGCGGCGGCGGC
>NZ_JBZAYE010000512.1:0-5439 GCF_058244205.1 Variovorax sp. 20P10.2.4 | reverse complement strand
TGCCTTCCAGGCGCAACTGCCGCGCCTGTGCGCGCTGCTCGTCAAGGAGGCCTTCAAGACCTGGGGCGACGCGGTGTCCGAGGTGCGCGAGGCGATCGACTTCCTGCGCTACTACGCCGACGAGGCCGAGCGCCTGATGCAGCCCGTGCTGCTGCCCGGCCCGACCGGCGAGCGCAACGAGCTGCGGCTCACCGCGCGCGGGCCCTGGGTCTGCATCAGCCCGTGGAACTTCCCGCTGGCCATCTTCACGGGCCAGGTCGCGGCCGCGCTCGCCACCGGCAACACCGTGCTGGCCAAGCCCGCCGAGCAGACGCCGGCCATCGCGCGCGAGGCGGTCGCGCTGCTGCAGGCCGCGGGCATCCCGGCCGACGTGCTGCAGCTGCTGCACGGCCCCGGCGAGACCGTGGGTGCCGCGCTGGTGGCCGCGCCCGGCGTGGCCGGCGTGGTATTCACCGGCTCGACGCAGGTGGCGAAGATCATCCATCGCGCGCTGGCGGGCAAGGACGGCCCGATCGTTCCGCTGATCGCCGAGACCGGCGGCATCAACGCGATGCTGGTCGACTCGAGCGCGCTGCCCGAGCAGGTGGCCGATGCCGTCGTGCAGAGCGCCTTCCGCTCGGCCGGCCAGCGCTGCTCGGCGCTGCGGCTCCTGGTGCTGCACGAGGGCATCGCCGATGGCGTGATCGAGATGATCCGCGGCGCGGCGGCCGAGCTGTCGGCCGGCGATCCCGCGCTGCTCGCGACCGACGTCGGCCCGGTGATCGACCGCGAGGCGGCCGACAACATCCGCCGCCACCTGGCGCGGCTGGACCGCGAAGCGAAGCGCGTGCTGGCGCCAGCAGCAGCGGACGACGCGTCGTCCACCCTGATCGCGCCGGCGGCCTATGAAGTGGGTGCCATCGAGGACGTGCGCAGCGAGATCTTCGGCCCCGTGCTGCAGATCGTGCGCTGGGGCTCGGGCGCGCTGGGCGATCCGGCCGAGGTGATCGAGCGCATCAACGCGCTCGGCTACGGCCTCACGCTCGGCATCCAGACGCGCATCGATTCGCGCGCCCAGGCGCTGGCCGTGCGTGCCCACGTGGGCAATGTCTACGTCAACCGCAACATCATCGGCGCGGTGGTCGGCGTGCAGCCCTTCGGCGGCGAAGGGCTCAGCGGCACCGGGCCCAAGGCGGGCGGGCCGAACTACCTGCCGCGCTTCTGCGCCGAGCAGACCGTGACGGTCAACACGGCGGCCGCGGGCGGCAATGCGGCCCTGCTGAGCACGGTGGCGTAGCGCCGTCGCGCCACGCCACCGCGCGACCTCAGCGCACCGTGCTCTGGCCGTGCGCGGCGGCCTGGCGATCGAGCTGCTCGATCAGCGCGCCGTAGGCCGGGCTGGCGCGCAGCCGCGTGTATTCGGCCTGCGCCTGGCGATAGCCCGCGCGGGTCGGGTCGGCACCCGCTTCGCCCGACTGCTTCGCGGCCAGGCCCGACTGCATCCACAGCCGCGTGTCGGCGGCCACCGCGGCGCGGCTGTTGGCCGACACCGTGGCCACCTGCTGCTGCGGCGTGCCGTCGGTGTAGCCCTGCGTGGGCGCGGTCTTGAGCCATTGGCGCGCTTCGGCCGTCACGGCTTCGCGCGTCGTCGACGCGCTGAACGACGCGGGGCGCGGATCGCCCTCGGCGTAGTTGCCCGCGAAGCTCGGCGCGGCGGCGGCCGCCAGCAGCGCGGCGAAGGCGGCGGTGCCCAGCAGGCGGGTGGTGCGGACGGTGCGGTGTTGCGAAGTCTTCATGTCGTCGTTCCTTTCAGTGGTGGGACGTGGTGGTTGAACCCGGTGGGAGCGAAGGGGCCGGTGGGCCTCGTGGTCTTCGTCTTTCCTTGCCACCGACTCTAGGGAGGGCAAACCGGCGATCGATAACCCGTTGATGACGATTTCGTCATCTGCCGCGCCGCCGCAAAAAAACCGCGCGCGGGGGCGTCAAGCGACTCTTGCATAACCGCCTGTCGCGGCATGCATAAGCCATGGCGCGGCGCGCGAGACGGGACTATCGTTCGCCCATCATTCCAACCAAGGGACTCTCATGAGCGAAAAACTCTCCTTTGTCACGCCGACGGCCAACAGCCCCTGGGGCACGTACCTGTCGCAGGTCGATCGCGTGGTGCCCTACCTGGGCCCGCTCGCGCGCTGGGTCGAAACCCTCAAGCGCCCCAAGCGCGCGCTGATCGTCGACGTGCCGATCGAGATGGACGACGGCACCATCGCCCACTTCGAGGGCTACCGCGTGCAGCACAACATGAGCCGCGGCCCGGGCAAGGGCGGCGTGCGCTTCCACCCCGACGTCACGCTCGAGGAAGTGATGGCCCTGTCGGCCTGGATGACCATCAAGACGGCCGCCGTCAACCTGCCGTACGGCGGCGCCAAGGGCGGCATCCGCGTCGACCCGAAGAAGCTCTCGCTGCAGGAGCTCGAGAAGGTCACGCGCCGCTACACCAGCGAGATCGGCATCATCATCGGCCCGCACACCGACATCCCCGCGCCCGACGTCAACACCAACGCCCAGATCATGGCGTGGATGATGGACACCTACTCGATGAACGTCGGCGGCACCGCCACCGGCGTCGTCACCGGCAAGCCGCTGCACCTGGGCGGCTCGCTGGGTCGCGTCAAGGCCACCGGCCGCGGCGTGTTCGTCACCGGCCGCGAAGCCGCGCGCCGCCTCGGCCTCGACCTGCGCGGCGCGCGCATCGCGGTGCAGGGCTTCGGCAACGTGGGCTCGGTCGCGGCCGAGCTGTTCGCCGAAGCGGGCGCCAAGATCGTCGCGGTGCAGGACCACACCGGCACCATCGTCAACGACAAGGGCCTCGACCTCGCGCAGCTGGTGCCGATCTCGCGCACCGACGGCGTGGTCGGCTTCAAGGCCGGCGGCGACATCGTGCCGAACGAGGACTTCTGGAGCGTCGCCTGCGACATCCTGATCCCCGCCGCGCTCGAAGGCCAGCTCACGGCCGATCGCGCGAAGAAGACCACCGCCAAGCTGGTGCTCGAAGGCGCCAACGGCCCCACCGTGCCGCAGGCCGACGACATCCTCGCCGAGCGCGGCGTGCTGGTGGTGCCCGACGTGATCTGCAATGCCGGCGGCGTGACCGTCAGCTACTTCGAATGGGTGCAGGACTTCTCGTCCTTCTTCTGGGACGAGGACGAGATCAACGTGCGCCTCGACCGCATCATGATGAACGCACTCAACCAGATCTGGGACACGGCCGACAAGCACAAGATCACGCTGCGCACCGCGACCTACGCGGTGGCTTGCGAGCGGATCCTGATGGCGCGGCAGGAGCGCGGTCTGTACCCCTGAGCGACGCCTGTCGTTCCCGAGGCCGTTGCCGGCCTCGGCGTCTGTATCCTGCGGGCCCATGAACCGTCCGCCGATCTACCTCGACCCCGCGTTCGTCGCGTCGCCCGATGCCCTGCTCGGGTGGCTCCAGGCCGCGGTGACGTGGGACGAGCGCATGAAGGCGCGCAAGACGGCCAGCTTCGGCGTGCCGTACGACTATTCGCAGATCAGCTACGAGGCGGTGCCGATGCCGTCCGTGCTCGACGATCTCTGCGAGCGGATCGAGGCGAGGCTGGGGTTCCGTCCGAACAACTGCCTGCTGAACCACTATCCCGACGGCGCTTCGTCGATGGGCTTCCACTCCGACGACACCGAGGTTCTTTCCCCGGGCACGGGCGTGGCCATCGTGTCGGTGGGCAGCGAGCGTTCGATCGTCTACCGCAGCAAGGCCGACAGCGGCATCCGGCACGACTTCCCGCTACCGCACGGATCGCTGCTGTACATGTCGGACGCCGTCCAGCGGGACTGGTTGCACGCAATCCCCAAGGCACAAGTCGTTGGCGAGCGGATCAGTCTCACTTTCAGATCCATCCATCGTCCGACGAATTCGGCCTGAATTTGCCGGGCGTCCGTCGGCGTGCGACGGGCGGTGCGCTATCGTTGGCGGGGTGGCGAAACCACCGAGACATCCTGCCTGAATGGCATCTCCCCGAGGCTCTTTTCGTGAACACACTTGGCTCCGTCGAGAACGCGCGCATCCAGAAACTCCTTGCCGGCGGCCAGCGCAAGCTGCTCGGCCTGGTCGGCGCCCCCGGCGCCGGCAAGTCCACGCTCGCGGCGCTGCTGCGCGACGCGCTCGGCGCCGAGCGCGCGCAGGTGGTGCCGATGGACGGCTTCCATCTCGCCAACGTCGAGCTGCGCCGGCTCGGCCGCGCCGACCGCAAGGGCGCGCCCGACACCTTCGACAGCGCCGGCTACGTGGCGCTGCTGCAGCGGCTGCGCGAACAACGGCCCGGTGGCGACATCGTCTATGCGCCCGAGTTCCGGCGCGAGATCGAGGAGCCGGTGGCGGGCGCGATCGCGGTGCTGCCCGAGACGCAGCTCGTCATCACCGAGGGCAACTACCTGCTGCACGACACCGGGCCCTGGGCCGGCGCGGCCGCGCTGCTCGACGAGGTCTGGTACGTGGACATCGACGACGCGTTGCGCGAGGCGCGGCTGGTGCGCCGGCACGAGCAGTTCGGCCGCAGCGCCGAGGCGGCGCGCGCGTGGGTGGCGCAGACCGATGCGCCGAACGCGCGGCTGATCGCGGCCACGCGCGCACGGGCGCACCACGTCGTCGTGCTTTCCTGACCGGCGCCTGATCCGGGGGATCGCCGAGGGAACGCGCGGCCCTCATCGCGCTCGAAGGCAGGCCGGCCGTCCGCCGGTTAGCATCCGCCACGCCATGCCGACCCTGCCTCCGATGCCCCTTCGCTCCCGCTTCTTCGTCCTCCTGCCGGTGCTGCTGTCGGCACTGGTGCTCGCGGGCTGCGGCAGCAGCGCGCGCCGCGTCGCCTACGACACCGAGGAGTTCGACTCCACCACCACCCACACGCGCAGCTACGAGGCCACCGAGGCCCAGACCTGCGAGGCCGCGCGCCGCGCGCTGCTGAGCCAGGGCTACATGGTCACGGCCGCCAATGCCGATCTGGTGACCGGCCGCAAGAGCTTCCAGCCGGCCGCCGAGGTGCACGTGGAGGTCGAGTTCCGCGTGGTCTGCGCGGCCGAGGGCGGCCGGGGCGGCAAGGGCGCCAGGCCGAAGAGCACGGTGGCCTTCGCGACCGCGCTGCAGGACCGCTACGGCCTCAAGAAGGTCAACAACTCGGCGAGCCTGGGCGTGGGCGCCTTCGGCTCGCTGTCGCTGCCGCTGACGGGCAGCGACGACGCGATGGTCAAGGTGGCGAGCCAGACGCTGACCGACGAGCGCTTCTACGACCGCTTCTTCGCGCTGCTCGACCGTTTCCTCGAAGGGCAGGAGCCGGGCGCGGAAGAGCCCGAGGACCTGCCCGAGCCCGCGCCGCCGGCACCCGCCGCCACCCCGTCCCCGGCCCCGGCCACCACCTTCCCGGTGCCGACCTC
>NZ_JBZAYE010000511.1:0-5448 GCF_058244205.1 Variovorax sp. 20P10.2.4 | reverse complement strand
GTGCCGGTGGCGCGGGCGGTGCCAGCAGCAATGGCGGTCCACGGGGCGCCAACGGCGCGGGCGGCGCAGGCGTGGTGGGCGCCAACCTCGCGCTCTCGAGCAGCGGGGCCATCGTCGGCGGGCTCGGCGGCGACGGCGTCAGCCGCGCGCCCTCGGTCCGCTTCACCGGCGGCAGCAACAGCCTGCGCCTGGACACGGGCGTCTCGCTGACGGGCGCCATCGCGATCGACAGCGGTGCCAGCGCCACCGTCATCGCCGGCGCCGACAGGCTCAGCCTCAATGCCGCGGTCGATCTCGGCGGCACCGGCACCATCGACACCAACGGCCACGACCTCGCTTGGTCGGGCCCGATCACGGGCAGCGGGGATTTCATCAAGACGGGCGCGGGCACCCTGTCGGTGAGCGGCGCCAACACCTACGCCGGCGGCACCGACGTGCGGCAGGGCGTGCTCAGGACCACGGCCACGAACGCGCTGAGCGCGGGCTCGTCGCACACCGTGGCAGCGGGCGCCACGCTCGACCTCGCGGGCTTCAGCCAGACCGTGGCGTCGCTCGCCAACGGCGGCACGGTGTCGCTGGTCGGCGCGGTGCCCGGCACGACGCTGACCGTCAACGGCAACTACACGGGCAACAACGGCGTGCTGCGCCTGGGCGCCGTGCTCGACAGCCCCGGCATTTCCGACCGGCTGGTGATCAACGGCGGCACCGCCAGCGGCGTCACCCGCGTGCAGGTCGCCAACCTCGGCGGGCTGGGCGCGCGCACCGTCGGCAACGGCATCGAGGTGGTGAGCGCGCAGGCCGGCGCCACCACGACCGCGCAGACCACGCGCGATGCCTTCGTGCTCGCCGGCGGCCACGTCGATGCGGGGGCCTACGAGTACCGGCTCTACGCGGCCGATGCGAGCGGCGCGGGCGAGAACTGGTACCTGCGCGCGGATGCGCCGAATGTCGCGACACCGGGTACCCCGGCCACGCCCGGTGCGCCCATCGGGGCGCCCGTGGTCGCCTACCGGCCGCAGGCCTCGCTGTACGCCGCGCTGCCGTCGCAACTGCGCCAGGGCAACCTCGCGATGCTCGGCAACTTGCATCTGCGCCGGGGCGATGAGACCGCCGTTTCCGCCGCGCCCGAGGGCACATCCGCGCGGCGCGCCTGGGGCCGGCTGATCAGCGCCGACATCGACATCCGCCAGGGTGGCACCGTCTCGCCGGGCAGCAAGGGGCGGGTCACCGGCCTGCAGGCCGGCACCGACCTTCTCGCCATGGGCAACTGGCGCGCGGGCCTCTACGTCGGCCAGCTCGAGGGCGACGTGAGCGTCGACGGCTTCGCCAGCGGCGTGCGCAACCTGCGCGCCGGGCGCAACGACCTGCGCAGCCAGTACCTCGGCGCCTATGGCACCTACGCCAGCGACGGCGGCTTCTATGCCGACGTGGTGCTGCAGGGCGCGCGCCATCGCGCCGATGCGGCGTCCTCGCTCGACCCCGGCGCGCAGACCCGCGGTCGCAGCCTGCTGGCCTCGCTGGAAGTCGGCCAGAGCCTCGCGCTGGGCAACGGCTGGTCCGTCGAGCCGCAGCTCCAACTGATCCATCAGCGCCTGGATCTGGACAGCACCGCGATCGCGGGTGCCCTGGTGCAGAGCCACGCGGACAACGGTTGGACCGCGCGCGCGGGCGTGCGGCTCAAGGGCCGGGTCGATACGGCGGCCGGCGCGCTGCAGCCCTATGCGCGAGTCAACGTCTACAAGCGCGCCAATGGCAGCGACACCACGCGCTTCGTGAATGCGGCCGCGGTGACCGACATCACGGCACCGATCGGCGGCACCAGCACCGAGCTCGCGGCCGGCTTCACGCTCGCGCTGAACGAGTCGACCAGCCTTCATGGCGAGCTGGGCAAGCTCTGGTCCTCCGGCGGCGACGCCAGGGTGCGGAGCTCGATCGGTGCTTCCGTGGGCGTTCGCGTGGCCTGGTGAGTCGACGGCGCCGCGCGCCGCCGTGCATTTGTTCCGTTCCGAGCCTCCGCCTCGACGGGGCCTGGTCCCGTCCTACGGTGCGGGGCCGGGTGCCGCCCTAGTTTGGCTGCAACGGCGCCGTCCGCCTCCGGTGGGCTGTCATCGCACCTCGCGGCATGCGGGGTGCGGCGTCGTCCACCCTCAGAGGAGCGAACGATGCAGTCCAGACAGAAGATTCACCACGGCGCGACGGTCACGCTCGTACTGCCGGGAGGCATGAGCACGCAGGCGGAGGTCGCGGCGCTGCGCGCCGCCGGCGTACCGGTCGACGAGTGGTGCGAGGTGGCGGTGGGATTCCTTTTCCTGCGCTGGCAGCGGGCGACGAACCGCACGGTCTTTCGCTGGTTCGCCCGCACCCCCGGGGAAGGCGACATGCCTGCCCCGCAGCGCTGAGCCGGCGCTTCGTCCGCCATCCACGCCCGGCGCCTCCACGTCATCGCCACGCGTTCTCCATGCAGCTTCGGGTAAGCCCTAGCTGCCGCCAGGTCTTCGTCTTCATTTATATTCCGTCCGGAAGGTTAAATAAAGACGCGATGACCGACATCACCAGCACCTGCGGATTTCTCGAGCAGCACTTCGACCGGATCGAGGAGGGCGCGCGCTTCCGCTCGCGCGGCCGCACCCTCACGGAAGCCGACATCGTTCAGTGGTGCGCGCTGACCGGCGACTGGTACGTGCTGCACACCGACGCGCACCATGCGGCGCGCACGCGCTTCGGCCAGCGCATCGCGCCGGGCCTGATGCTGCTGGCCTATGCGGCCGGCCTCGGCATCCCGCCCGCGGCACCGGCGATCGTGGCGAACTACGGCAGCGACGCGCTGCGCTTCACCGCGCCGGCCTTCATCGGCGACACCATCCATCTGGAGGCCGCCGTGCTCGAGAAGACAGTGAAGCGCCCGGGCACCGACGGCGTGGTGCGGCTGCAGTGGAACGTCCACAACCAGAATGGCTTGCTGCTGATGGCCAGCGAGCTGCGCATCCTGATGGCTTTCGAGGGAGCCGCGCGATGAACGGCGCCACCTCCACCGACGCGGTGCGCCTGACGCTGGAGTCGTCGCTCGCGGTCATTGCGATCGACCGGCCCGCCGCGAAGAACAGCCTGCGCCTCGACGAGATGACGGCGATCGCCGATGCGCTCGGCGAGGCCGTGTCGGCCGGTGCGCGCGCGGTGCTGGTGCGCGGCACGCGCCATGCCTTCTGCGCCGGCCGCGACCTCAAGGACACGCATCCCGGCACCGACGATACGCTTGCGATCCTGCGCGAGCGGATCAACCCGGTGCTGGTCGCCGTGCGCGACTGCCCGGTGCCGACGATCGCCGCAGTGCAGGGCCCCGCGCTGGGCTTCGGCTTCGGGCTCGCACTGGCCTGCGACATCGCGCTGGTCGCCGACGATGCGCTGCTCGGCAGTCCGTTCCGCAACATCGGCGCGGTGCTCGATTCGGGCGGCCACCATCACCTGCGCGAACGCGTCGGGCCGCACCGCGCGGCCGAGCTGATCTTCCTGGGCCGACTGTTCTCGGGGCGCGAAGCCGCGGCCATGGGGCTCGTCAACCGCAGCGTGGCGGCCGAGGCGCTCGACGAGATCGCGCTGCGGATGGCGCGCGAGATCGCGAGCGGCCCGACCACCGCCTTCGCCGCGTCGAAGCGCATCCTGTCGCGCGCGCGTTCCTTCGAGGAGACGCTCGAGCTCGAGGCGATCGCGCAGGCCGAGGCGCTGGCCGGGCCCGACGGCATCGAGGGCATCGGCGCCTTCCAGCAGAAGCGCAAGCCGCGCTTCATCGGACGCTAGGCGATGGACATGACCCAAGCTCCCGACGCCGCGCGTTCGCCGCGCGCCCTGTTCCTCGCCGCGCTGGCCGAAGGCCGGCTGGCCTACCAGTTCGACCATGGCGCGGGCCGCGCGGTCTTTCCGCCGCAGGCCGTGGGTCCAGGCGGACAGCCAGGCGAACTCGAATGGCGCACCAGCCGCGCCGAGGGCACGGTCCACGCCTGCACCGAGGTGCAGCGGCGCGATGGCGCCTTCAACATCGCGCTGGTCGATCTCGACGAGGGCTTTCGCATGATGGCCACCGTGGTCGATGCGGCGCCCGGCGCGCTGCGCATCGGCCTGCGCGTGGCCGCGCGCATCGAGCCCTGGAACGACGCGCACCGCGTGGTGTTCGGAGCGCTCGCATGACCGCCACCAATCTGCGCGGCACGGCCGCGATCGCCGGCATCGGCAGCACCGGCTTCGCGACGATGCCGGCCCTGTCCTCGCCGCTCGACGCGATGGCACTGGCCTCCGTGCGCGCGCTCGACGACGCGGGCCTCTCGCTGGCCGATGTCGACGGCGTGTTCGCGGCCGGCCTGCAGCTGTTCATGCCGACGCTGAGCCTGTGCGAATACCTGGGCCTGCGCCCGCGCTACACCGATTCGACCCAGGTCGGCGGCGGCGCCTTCCTCGCGCACCTCAACCATGCGCGCGCCGCGATCGCGGCCGGCTTGTGCTCGGTGGCGCTGATCGCCTACGGCAGCACGCAGAAATCGGCGGGCGGACAGTTCGCGACGCACTCCGAACCCAATCCCTACGAAGTGCCCTATGGCTACCCGGGGCCGCTCGCGGCCTATGCGATGGTCGCGCAGCGCCACATGCACGAGTTCGGCACCACGCGCGAACAGCTCGCGCAGGTGGCGGTGAGCGCGCGCGACTGGGCGCGGCTCGACGCCGACGCGCCCGATCCCGGGCCGCTGAGCATCGAGGACGTGATCGCGGCGCGGCCGGTGGCGCATCCCTTCACCGTGCGCGACTGCTGCCTCGTGACCGATGGCGGCGGCGCGCTGGTCGTGGTCTCGGCCGAGCGTGCCGCGCAGCTGCGGCGCAAGCCGGTCTACCTGCTCGGCGTGGGCGAGGCCGCCACGCATCGCAGCATCGCGCAGATGCCGGACCTGGTGCGCACCGCGGCCAGCGTGTCGTCGGCCACCGCCTATGCGCAGGCCGGCGTGGGACCGAAGGACATCGACGTGGTGCAGTTCTACGACGCTTTCACGATCATGCCCATCGTCTTCGCCGAGGACACGGGCTTCTGCGCCAAGGGCGAGGGCGGTGCCTTCCTCGACGGCGGCCGCGCCTCGCCGGGCGGCGACTTCCCGATGAACACCAGCGGCGGCGGACTCTCGCTCGGCCACCCCGGCATGTTCGGCATCTACACCGCGATCGAGTCGGTGGTGCAGCTGCGCGGCGACGCCGGCACGCGCCAGGTGGCCGGCGCCGAGCTCGCACTGGCCCATGCGCCAGGCGGCTACATGTCGAGCCAATGCACCGCGATCTTCGGCACCGCCGCCACGCTCTGAACCCACCATGACCCTCCAAGACCTGCAACTGAAACACGCCGGCCGCCTGGCCGATGCGATCGCCGCCGTGGCCCGCCGCGGCTACCACAGCGCCTATCCCGAGGATCCGGCG
>NZ_JBZAYE010000510.1:0-5452 GCF_058244205.1 Variovorax sp. 20P10.2.4 | reverse complement strand
GCGCCGATGCAGGAGCAGGCGCCCGCGCCCCAGAAGCCGCCGGTCGCGCAGAAGCAGCAGCTGGCCGCCTCGAGCTTCAACGAGGAGTTCCTCGGCATCGGCGGCGACCAGCCCAATGCCGACCTCTCGCTGTTCTCGTTCGGCAACCGCGTACTCGCGGGCAAGTACACCGTCGACGTCTCGCTCAACGAGCGCGGCGTGGGCCAGAGCGAGGTCCGCTTCGAGGACAAGGAAGGCACGAACGACGCGGTGGCCTGCCTCACGCGCGGCCTGCTCGACACCTGGGGCGTGAACGTCGCCGTGTTCCCGTCGATCGCCGCTGCCGCCGACGAGGCCTGCATCGACCTCGTCAACGCCATCCCCGAATCGAAGCTCAGCTACGACGCCGGGCGCCAGCGCCTGTTCCTGAGCATTCCGCAGGCCGCGCTCAAGCGCAGCGCGCGCGGCGCCGTGGGCCCCGAGAAGTGGGACAAGGGCATCACCGCCTTCATGCTGGACTACCAGCTCAACTACTCGCGCTTCAGCGGCAGCAACTACCGCAACGACACCCCGCTGACCAACCCGCAGCTCAACGTCTTCGACGCCGCCGATCCGTTCAACCGCAACCGCAACACGCTCCAGCGCAACACCTTCTTCGCGGGCGTGCGCGCGGGCTTCAACATGGGCGACTGGCGCTTTCGCCACTACTCGACCTACAACCGCGGCCTCGATGGCCGAAGCCGCTGGCAGGGCGTCACCAGCTATGCGCAGCGCGACCTGGCCTCGATCAACGGCCAGCTGCTGATCGGCGACGGCAACACGCCCGGCAACTTCTTCGACAGCCTGCCGTTCCGCGGCGTGCAGGTGTCCTCCGACGACGCGATGCTGCCCGACAGCCTGCAGGGCTATGCGCCCACGATCCGCGGCATCGCCCAGACCAATGCGCGCGTCACCGTGCGGCAGAACGGCTACATCGTCTACAGCACCTTCGTGGCGCCCGGGCCCTTCGTGCTCGACGACCTCTATCCCACCGCCTCGAGCGGCGACCTCGAGGTCACGATCACCGAGGCCGACGGCCGCCAGACCAAGTACACCCAGGCCTTCTCGGCCGTGCCCACCTTGCTGCGCGAGGGCACCTGGCGCTACTCGGCCACCGTGGGCAAGTACCGCAACGGCTACGACAACGTGAACACCAACCCGCTGCTGCCGAGCCAGGTGCCGGCCGAGCCGGTGTTCCTGCAGGCCACCCTGGCGCGCGGCCTGCCCGACGAGTACTCGGTGTACGGCGGCCTGATCGCCGCGCGCAAGTACCAGTCGGGCCTGGTGGGCCTGGGCAAGAACATGCGCGCCTTCGGCGCCGTCTCGTTCGACCTCTCGGCCGCGCGCACCGTCGACCGCTTCGACAAGACCTACAACGGCCAGTCGCTGCGCTTCCTCTATTCGAAGGCCTTCGTCGACTCGGGCACCAACTTCCGCGTGGCCGGCTACCGCTACTCGACCAGCGGCTACCGCACCTTCCAGGAAGCGGCACAGATGCAGGGCCTGTTGCTGCCCGACAACTTCAACAGCCGCCGCAACGAGCTGCGCTTCGAACTCTCGCAGCAGATCGGCAGCTGGGGCTCGGTGTTCGCCTCGGCGCGCCAGCAGACCTACTGGGGCACGCCCGCCAAGGACCGGCTGGTGCAGGTCGGCTACTCGGGCAGCTACAAGCAGTTCGGCTACAGCGTCTTCTACAACTACAGCACCAACAACGGCGGCATCAACAGCTTCAGCACCGGTTCGATCCGTCCGGTCAGCCGGCAGCTCATGGTGATGGTCAGCATCCCGCTGGGCGACACGCGCGCCAGCGCGCAGTACACCGTGAGCCGCGACAACGACGGGCGCCTCAGCCAGCAGGCCAGCGTCTATGGCAGCGCCTTCGAGGACAGCCGGCTCAACTACAACGTCACCGCGGGCCACTCGAACGCCGACGGCCAGGGCTCGAGCGGCAGCGCCAGCGCGAGCTACCTGTCGCCCGTGGGCCGCTTCGATGTCGGCCACTCGCAGGGCAAGGGCTACGGCCAGACCACCTTCGGCATGTCGGGCGGCCTGCTGGCGCACGGCGGCGGCGTCACCCTGTCGCAGCCGCTGGGCGAGACCATCGCGCTGGTGCAGGCGCCCAAGGCCGGTGGCGTGGGCTTCGAATCGCAGCCGGGCGTGGCGACCGACAGCGCGGGCAATGCGGTCATCCCGAACCTGAGCCCGTACCGGCTCAACCGCCTCGCGCTGCGCACCGGCGACCTCGGCGACACCGTCGAGGTGAAGAACGCGGCGATGGAGGTGGTGCCCACGCGCGGTGCCGTGGTGGTCGCGAAGTTCGAGACCTCGGTGGGCTTCCGCCTGCTGATGACGCTGAGCGACGCGAAGGGCCGCGTGCTGCCGCTGGGTTCGAAGATCGAGAACGAGGCGGGCCAGGAGGTCGGCATCGTCGGCCCCGACGGCCAGGCCTTCGTGACCGGCGCGGGCCAGAGCGGCAGCCTCACGGTGCGCTGGGGGCAGGGCGCGAACGACCAGTGCACGGTGGCCTACACCCTGCCCGAGGACGCCAATCCGCCGCCGATCCGCGAATTCACGGGGCAGTGCATCGGCAGCGCGGTCGACAGTGCGGCGCTGTTCGCGCCGCGAGCAAAGAAGAAGGGAGCGGAATGAACCGCAGCAATCCGTCGGGCGCGATGAAGGCGTTCTTCTCGTCCCCGCTGCGCCGCGGCGCCTCGCTGATCGCCGGGCTCGTGCTGCTTGTGGCCGCGCAGGAGGCGAGTGCCCTGTGCTCGCTCAACACCGCGGGCGGCTATGTCCCGAAGAACATCAACATGGTGATGGGACGCATCGTCGTCAGCCCGGACCTGCCCGTGGGCAGCCTGATCACCACGGCCAAGACCTTTCCCATCTACCAAGCGGGTTCGAACAACACGCCATTCACCTGCTCCGGCGGCGGCACCCTGTTCGGCGTCATCAATTCCGCGGCGGTGGGCGCGGAGTGGTCGGGGAAGGAAAAAGTCTTCGCCACCAACGTGGCGGGCATCGGCATCCGCCTGCTGCGACGGGCCACGGGGGGCAACCCGCCCGACGTGTACTACCCGCACACCTTGTCGACCACCACCACGTTCGGATCGTTCGCGACCAACGCGGACTTCGTGGTCGAGCTCTACAAGATCGCCCCCGTCACCGGCAGCGGCCCGCTGGTCAGCGGCATCTACACCACCTATTCCGGCGACCGAGGCGGCTCGGCCGTGACCACCCGCGTCGACGGCGACGCCATCACCATCGTCACGCCCAGCTGCCTCGTGGACACGGGCTCGAAGAACATTCCGGTGGTGTTCGGCAAGGTGCCGCAGAGCGACTTCAAGGGCCGGGGCACGACCGCGGCGGAGCGCAACTTCAACATCCGGCTCAAATGCAACGCCGGGGTCGGCACGCAGAACACCGTCTACCTGCGCATGGACGCCACGCCCGATCCGGCCGGCGATGCAGGCGTGCTGCGCATCAGCCAGGCCAGCGGCTCGGCCACCGCCACCGGCGTGGGCATCCAGATCATCGACGGCCAGAAGGTGCCGGTGAAGTACGGCGACGACGCGCTGGTGGGGCCGTCGAAGGACGGCGACTACGTGCTGCCCTATACCGCGCGCTATTTCCAGACCGGCAACACCGTGACGCCGGGGCAGGCCAACGGCATGGCGACCTTCACGCTCGATTACAAGTAACTGGGCAAGGCGATCCGCAAGATGGATGCGCCGGGCCCGGTGAGCACCCGGCCCGGCGAGCGGCCGTCGCCGCTTCGCGTTCAGTCCACGTCCGGCCGCATCGGGATGTCGCCCATCGCGTCATCCTCGCGCAGCCCGCGCGCGGCCTTCAGCAGCTCGATCGACAGTCCGTCGCCGTGGCCCGCGAAGCCTTGTGCGATGCCCTCCAGCGCGGTCGAGAGGCCGAGCTCCCCGTCGGCGCGCGCATCCATGCTGATGTTGAGCACGCGCGCCGCCATCTGGCGGTAGGTGACGGCGCCCGCGCCCTCCAGCGCCGCGACCAGGTCGAGGTACAGCGCCAGGTTCATGTCGAACACGAGCTTGGGGGTGATCTCGAAATCCTCGCTGTTGTTCTTCTTGTCCATGCCATGACTCCTTTCTTCGGGAGTCTCCACTCTAGCCACAAAAAGCGCGCGCGCTCGTCGGACATGGGCGATGTTGTTCAACGCGCACGCGCCCCCGCTGCCGTCACCCGAGCCGCAGCAGCAGCGCCGAGGCCGCGCACACCAGCAGGAAGGGCACGCTCAGGCGGTGGAACTCGCGCAGCCCGTTGGGCAGCTTCGCGAGCCGCAGCGCGATCAGGTTGGCGAGCGAGCCCAGCACGCAGCCGAAGCCGCCCACGCTCACGCCGGCGGCCAGCGCCGGCAGGTCGTGCACGTAGCGGTCGAGCAGGATGGTGGCCGGCACGTTGCTGATGAACTGCGAGCTGACGATCGCCGCCAGGTAGGCGCGCCAGCCCTCGGCGATCGGCCATTGCGTCATCAGCGCGGCGATGAAGGGCAGTTCGGCGAGCTGGCGCAGGTCGACGAACATCAGCGCGATGATCGCGAGCAGCGCCCAGTCGACGTCGTGCAGCACGCGGCGCTGGAACAGCAGGTAGGCGCCGAACACGACCGCCAGGCCCGCGGCCAGCCAGTGCCGGTCGAGCGCGACCACGAAGCCCACGAACAGCAGGCCCGACAGCGCCAGCAGCCGCGGCTGCACCGGCGCGCTGTCGGCCGCGGGCTTGAGCGCGATCGCGGTGCGCGGCACCAGCAGCCAGACGGCGGCGAACAGCCAGAACAGCATCACGCCCACGGTCGGCGCCATCATGCCCATGAAGCCCGCGAAGCTCTCGCCGCTGCGGTGCCACAGGTAGAGGTTCTGCGGATTGCCGATCGGTGTGAGCGCCGAGCCCGCGTTCACCGCCAGCGCCTCCAGCACCACCAGCCGCGCCAGCGGCAGGTGCGCCTGGGTGGCGAGCACGCGCGTCAGTGGCACCAGCAGGAACAGGCTGACGTCGTTGGTGACCAGCGCCGACAGCACCGCGGCGCTGGCGACGAGCAGCAGCGCGAGCTGGCGCAGGTTGGTGGTGCGCGCCAGCAGGCGCTGCGCGGCCGACTGCAGCACGCCGCTTTTCTCCACGCCCTGCGTGATCGCGAGCAGGCCCGCGAGCGCGCCCACGGTCTGCCAGTCGATCAGCTTCAGCCAGTCGAGCGGCGCGCGCGGCCGCAGGAAGGCGAACAGCACGGCCACCGCCACCAGCACCCAGAGCAGGCCGTTGCCGCCGCCCTCGTGGGGCGATGCGGTGTCCGCGGCGGCGGTGGCGGGGGGCAGGGCGGACGCGGTGTCTTTGGTCATGGAGCGGCGGTGGTCAGGGCGGCGGGAGCGTGCGCGGCACGCGCTTCCCGCCCCCGAGTTTCGGGCATGGCGAG
>NZ_JBZAYE010000051.1:0-22879 GCF_058244205.1 Variovorax sp. 20P10.2.4 | reverse complement strand
CAGATGTGGAGAAGAGACAGCGGTGAACGCGGCCATCGCGGCGGCACGTGCCGCCGCAGCCACAACCTGAGGGAACCGAATGACGACGGGGCGCCGCACCATCACTTCTTCCACGCCCGATGCGGCGGACCCGTCACCGCCTTCGGAGGCGTCCGAACCGCGCCGCCGCGTCAAGGCGCCCGAAACCCGCGCCGCGGCGCTGATGGACGCGGCCGAGCGGCTGTTCATCGAGAAGGGCATCGCCACCACCAGCATCGACGACATCGCGGCCGGCGCGCAGGTGGCCAAGGGCACCTTCTATCTGTACTTCCCGTCGAAGGAGGCGCTGCTCGGCGCGCTGCAGCAGCGCTTCGTCGACAGCTTCTGCGCGCGGCTGCAGGAGGCGATGGACCGCCACCGTCCCGAGGACCATCATGGCCGCATCAAGGCCTGGGTCGAGACGGGGCTCGAGACCTACCTCGACAACGTCGCGCTGCACGACGTGGTGTTCCACGAGTACCGGCCCGAGGACCGGCGCATGCGCAACGACAACGCGGTCATCACGCAACTGGTCGGCCTGCTCAAGCATGGCGACGCGGCCGGCGTGTGGGAGGTCGAGGACCCGACGCTCACGGCCGTGATCCTGTTCAATGCGCTGCACGGCGTGGCCGACGACGCCGTGGCCATGGGCCTCGCGACCGGGCCGGGGCCCGAGCGGCGCCGGCGTGCCAAGGCGCTCACGCGCTTCTTCGAGCACGCGCTGCGGCCCGATGACGACGACGATGAGGACGAGGCCGCTTAGCTCCTGAGGCGCTGCGGCCCGCGCCGGCTCAGAGCTTGTAGAAGCGCTTGATCGCTTCCCACGCGTCTTCGGGCGCGTCCACGTACTCGAAGAGATTGACGTCGCCGGGCGAGATCACGCCTTCGTCGACCAGGAAGTCGAAGTCGATCAGGCGCTTCCAGTAGTCCGAGCCGAACAGCACGATCGGCACCGGCTTCGACTTGCGCGTCTGCACCAGCGTGATCACCTCGAACAGCTCGTCGAGCGTGCCGAAGCCGCCCGGGAACGCCACCAGCGCCTTCGCACGCATCATGAAATGCATCTTGCGGATCGCGAAGTAGTGGAACTTGAAGCTCAGCGCGGGCGTGACGTAGGGATTGGCCGCTTCCTCCATCGGCAGCGCGATGGCCAGGCCGACCGACAGGCCGCCGGCCTCGTGCGCGCCGCGGTTGGCCGCCTGCATGATGCCGGGGCCGCCGCCGGTGCAAATGAAGAGCTTGTCCTGCGGCTCCTTGTTCTCGCTGTGGCGCGCGACCAGCTTGCCGAAGGTGCGCGCCTTCTCGTAGTAGTGCGAGCTGCGCGCCAGCCGGCGCCAGCGCTCGGCCGCGGCGGTGTCGCCGGCCTTGTCGGCCTCGACGATCAGCGCGGCGGCTTCTTCCTCGCTGCGAAAGCGCGCGCTGCCGAAGACCACGATGGTGTTCTCGATGCCGTGGGCGCGCTGCTCGATGTCGGGCTTCATCAGCTCGAGCTGCATGCGCACGCCGCGGGTTTCGCGGCGCAGCAGGAACTCGGGATCGGCGAAGGCGATGCGCGAGGGATCGGGATCGAGCGGCAGCCCCTTGTCGGCATGGGACTGGAGCGTGGCCCAGGCATCGGCGAGGCGCTTGTCGTGAAGGTCGTGCGTGCTGTTGGTCATAAGGATGGGATTGTGCAGCGCGGGATTCGTTGCGTGCGGACGGGCCGCAAAGACAAAAGGCTCCTTGCGGAGCCTCTTGCGGGTGGTGGTCAGCCGGGGAAGGCGGCGCTCAGACGCGCTTGCGGTATTCGCCGGTGCGCGTGTCGATTTCGATCTTGTCGCCTTGCGAGACGAACAGCGGCACGGGCACTTCGAAGCCGGTGGCGATCTTGGCGGGCTTCAGGACCTTGCCCGAGGTGTCGCCCTTGACGGCCGGCTCGGTCCAGGTGATTTCGCGCTCGACGCTGGTCGGCAGTTCGACCGAGATGGCCTTGCCGTCGTAGAACACCACTTCGACGGCCATGCCGTCTTCGAGGTAGTTC
This sequence comes from Variovorax sp. 20P10.2.4, assembly GCF_058244205.1. Lineage (NCBI taxonomy): Bacteria > Pseudomonadati > Pseudomonadota > Betaproteobacteria > Burkholderiales > Comamonadaceae > Variovorax > Variovorax sp. 20P10.2.4. Next base: position 20,841 of record NZ_JBZAYE010000051.1, on the reverse strand, counting down.
AGGGCGTCGCCCATGTTCTCGGCTTCGACTTCGTACTGGTTGTAGTCGGCGTCCATGCAGACGTACATCGGGTCGGCGAAGTAGGAGTAGGTGCAGTCCTTCTTCTCGAGCACGATCTGGTCGATCTTGTCGTCGGCCTTGAAGACCACTTCGGTGTTGAAGTTGGCGATCAGGCTCTTCATCTTCATGCGCACGGTGGCGCTGTTGCGGCCGCCGCGGCTGTATTCGGTCTTGAGCACGACCATCGGATCCTTGCCGTGCATGATGACGTTGCCGGCGCGGATTTCTTGAGCGATTTTCATATCAGGGTCTCTGGATGTAAGCCGCTCGGTGCGCGGGGTTTCCAGAATCCGGGCAGGAGTGCCGGTTGGAAAAAGCCCCGCGGTACATGTCCCGCGGCAGGTTCAGCGGAGTGCATCTCGAACCCCCAGGAATTTCCCAGGATCCGGGCCGAAATCCGCAAAGCCCGCTATTTTAGCTTTTTCCGGCGACGAAATGCTGCAGTTGGGTCACGAGATCGTCCTGCGCGAGCAGGCGCTCGCGCCCTCGGGTCACGGCAAGACGCCATTCCTCGCCGATGTCGGCGAGCGACAGGGCTGCGTTGCCGAAGCCGTTCCAGGCGTGGTGGAAGCGCCGCATCGGGGCCGGCGCTTCCAGCCAGTCGAGCCAGGCGTTCAGCTTCACGTGGTGCGCGTCGTCGTCCTGCGCATAGATCTGCCAGACCAGCGGCGCGCCGGCCCAGAGGGCGCGCACCAGCGAATCCTCGCCGCGCACGAAATTCAGGTCGCAGGCCCAGAGCAGGTGGTCGAAATCGGGCTGGTCGAGGTGCGGCAGGTATGAAATCGATAGCGCACTCGCATGGCTGGGCGAGCGTTCGAGCCATTCCGTGCTCGAAAGGCAGGCCTTGACGGCCTCGGTCGCCCGGCCCGGCGTCACCAGCAGCCGGGTCGGCGTGCCGTCATCGGCCAGTTGCGCCAGCAGCGCCGCCAGGGCCGGCGGCTCGTAGCAGAACAGCGACACCAGGCGTTCGCCTTCGCGCCAGGGCAATTGCCGTTGTGCCAGCCAGGCAGCGCGATCGAAGGCCGCGCGCCGCCGGGCCAGGTCCGGTTCGCGCAGCAGGCCGCCGGTGACCGGGGTGAAGCCTGGATAGAAGAAGCGCTTGTTGAGCCCGGCGCCCGGCTCCCTGAAGACCGGCGAGGGCAGGCCATGCAGCCGCTCCACATAGGGTTCGGCCGAGAGGTATTCGAGGTTGATCCAGGCGCGCGGGGCACCGTCGGCGGCCGAGGCTGCGGCGAAGCGCGCGATCAGCGCGGGCGCCGGGTCGCAGCCGAAGGCTTCGATCAGCACCTGGGGCGCCGGCTCGGCCCCGGCCGCGCCCACCGCGGCCGGGTCGCTCCAGTCGATCACGCGCACGCCCGCGCAGCCGTCGGGTGCCATCCAGGCCAGCGCGCTGGCGTCGTCGACCCAGAGCCGCACCTGTTCGCCGAGGCCGGCGAGCTGGCGTGCGAGCCGCCAGCAGACGCCGAGGTCGCCATGGTTGTCGATGACCTTGCAGAAGATGTCCCAGTCGCGTTGCATGGCCGCGAGTGTGCACCTTGCGCCTTTCTTCTGAATGGCCCTCGCGCGGGGCCGTCGCTATGCTGGCCGCGCACCACAACCACAACGGAGAGAGCGAATGAGCCTGAAGAAGAACCGAGCCCGCCATCCCGGCGCCGCCTTGCCCGCGACCTCGCGACTGCGCACGTTGCGCAGCGCGCTGGCCCTGTCCCTCGCGCTCGGCGGCCTCGCCACGGCGGCGGCCCAGACGCTCACGCCGCAGCAGCAGCGCTTCCGCGAGATCTACAAGGAGCTCATCGAGATCAACACCACCCACTCGGTGGGCGACAACACGCAGGCCGCGCGCGCGATGGAAAAACGCCTGGTCGAAGCGGGCTTCGCGCCCGCGGACATCCAGATCTTCGAACCCTTCCCCAAGAAGGGCAACCTCGTGATGCGCTTCAAGGGCGACGGCTCGAAGAAACCGTTGCTGCTGCTGGCCCACATCGACGTGGTCGAGGCCCGGCGCGAGGACTGGAAGACCGACCCGTTCAAGCTGCAGGAGTCGGGCGGCTACTTCACGGCGCGCGGTTCCATCGACGACAAGGCCATGGCCTCGGCGCTGGTGTCCGTGCTCGGCCAACTGAAACAGGAGGGCTTCAAGCCCAGCCGCGACATCATCCTCGCGCTGACCGCGGACGAGGAGCGCGGCGATGCGCTGAGCAACGGCGCCTTCTGGCTCATCAACAACAAGCCCGAGCTGCTGCAGGCCGAGTTCGGCATCAACGAGGGCGGCGGCGGCGAACTGCGCAACGGCAAGCCGAACCTGCACCGGCTGCAGGTGGCCGAGAAGATGTACACCACCTACATGCTCGAGGCGCGCGACGTCGGTGGCCACAGCTCGGTGCCGACCAAGAACAACCCGATCTACGCGCTGTCGGCCGGCCTGGAACGGCTCGGCAACTACGCCTTCCCGATCAAGCTCGCCGACGTCACGAAGACCTATTTCGCGCGCAGCGCGCCCTTCGCCACCGGCCAGCTGGCCGAGGACATGCGCGCCATCGGCACCGGAAACCCCGACGCCGGCGTGCTCGAGCGCATGACGGCCAACCCGGCCTACAACGCCCAGCTGCGCACCACCTGCGTGGCGACCATGGTGCAGGCCGGCCATGCCGAGAACGCGTTGCCGCAGTCGGCCAAGGCCACGGTCAACTGCCGCATCCTGCCGCACGACGATCCGGACGCGGTCGAGCGCCTGCTGACCCAGGCCGTGGGCAACGACAAGATCGTGGTGCGCAACCTCGGCAAGCCGCTGCGCAGCCCGGCGTCGCCGCTGCAGGGCGACCTGGTGAAGACGGTGGAGCGGCTGACCGAGCAGATGTGGCCGGGCGTGCCGGTGATTCCCGCGATGAGCACGGGCGCCACCGACAGCCGCTTCCTGCGCAATGCCGGCATTCCGATGTACGGCGTGACCGGCATGTTCCTCGAGCCTTCGGATGCGCGCGCCCACGGGCTGGACGAGCGCATCGAGATCCAGCGGCTCTACGACGGGCGCGAGTTCCTCTACCGGCTGGTGAGCGAACTCGCGAAGTAGGCGCCGCCGGGTTTCGGACCCGGATCAGGGCGTGAAGGTATCGCCGAGCACGATGCCTTCGCGCCGCGGATCGGCGCCGCCCGTGAGCACCGGCTGGCCACCCACGTTGGTACGGATGATGGTGCTGATGCCGCTGGACTGGGCGCCGAAGTTCACCGTGTGGCCGAGTGCGCGCAGGCCGGTGATCAGCGGATCGTTGTTGCCCGAGTTCGAGGTGTCGATGGCGGGGTGTTCGCCGCCCACGTTGGTGGTCACGCTGTTGGTGGCGCCGAAGTCGACCAGCGAGGTCGCCTGCTGCGCATCGAGGCCCCAATCGAGCGCGCCGACCACGGTCTTCACCACGTACTGGATGATCGTGCCGCCGCCCGGCGAGCCGGTGCCCATCACGAACTCGCCCATGCTGCCGTCGGTGTTCTTCTTGAACACCAGCGTAGGCGCCATCGTGCTGCGCGGGCGCTTGCCCGGGGCGACCCGGTTGGCGACCTTGATGCTCGGGTCGGTGGTGTCGTTCGGGTTGGCCGAGAAGTCGGTCAACTGGTTGTTCAGCATGAAGCCCTGCGTCATGTGGAACGAGCCCAGCGTGCTCTCGACCGTGGTCGTCATCGTCACCACGTTGCCCTGCTTGTCGACCACCGTGAAGTGGGTGGTGCCGTGCTCCTCGGTCTTGTCGATGCCCAGCGGCACGCTGCCGAGGTCGCCGGCCGCGGCCACGCCCATGCTCTTGGACAGGCTGATCAGGCTGGCCCGCTTCTGCAGGTACGGCTTGTTGAGCATCGTGTCGGCCGAGCCGCCGGGCAGCGGGATGAAGTCAGTGTCGGCCACGTACTTGTCGCGGTCGGCGTAGGCCAGGCGTTCGGCCTCGCTCACCAGGTGCACGCCCATCACGCTGGGCTTGCCGCCTTCGATGTCGATCGCGCTGGGCTTGTACAGGCCCAGGTTGAAGGTCTCGAGGATGCCGAGCGCCTGCACCACCGCGATGCCGCCGGACGAGGGCGGCGACATGCTGCAGACGTAGTAGTCACGGTAGGTGCCGCAGACCGGGTCGCGACGCTTGGCTACGTAGTTGGCCATGTCGGCCATGGTCGTCACGCCGGGCGTGATGGCCGAGCCGTCGTTGGCCGCGGTGGTGATGCCGATCTTGTCGACGATCGCCTGCGCGATGGGGCCGGTATAGAACGCGTTGGCGCCCTCGTTGGCGAGCGTGGTCAGCGTCTTGGCGTAGGCCGGATTCTTGAGCTTGGTGCCCAGGGCCTTCGGCGTGCCGTCGTCGTTGAAGAAATAAGCCGTCGCGTCGGCGTCGCGCTTGAGGTTGGAGGCCGACGAGGAGATCGCTGCGGCCATGCGGCCACCGATCGGGAAACCATCGGAGGCCAGCGTGATGCCGTAGCTGAAAAGGTCCTTCCATGGCAGCTTGCCGTGGTCCTTGTAGGCGACGTCCAGCATGCGCACGGCGCCCGGCGTGCCGACCGCGCGGCCACTGGCGCGCGCGTTGGGCTTGGGCAGTCCGCTGGCGGGATCGGTCTGCACCGCGTAGCGCAGGTAGTTCTCGGTGGCCGCGGCGGGCGCCATCTCGCGCCCATCGTAGGCCTGCACCTTCTTGGTCTTCGCGTCGTAGTGCAGCATGAAGGCGCCGCCGCCCAGGCCGCTGGACTGCGGTTCGACCAGCCCCAGCACCGCCTGCACCGCGACGGCTGCGTCGACAGCGCTGCCGCCGGCCTTGAGGACGTCGCAACCCGCGCGCGTGGCCAGCGGGTGGTTGGCCACCACCATGTAGTTCTTCGCGTAGACCAGCTTGTGGCCGACCACGTAGCCCGAGGCCGGTTCGGGCGCGGCCGGATCGCCGGGGTCGCCCGAGCCCACCACCACCTGCGTGCCGCTGTCGCCGATCAGGCAGCCCTTGTCGGCTGCGGGCGGTGGCGGCGGGGTGTTGGCTGCGTTGATGGCGGCGATCGTCGCGATCAGCGCGGCGTTGTCCTGGCCGCCACCGCCGCCGCCGCAACCGGCCACCGTCAATGCCACCGCCAGGGGCGAGAGCGCCCACCAGGCGCGCGACTGGATCTTCTTCGTCATGGAGAGAGTTTCCCGAGTAGTTGTGTTGAAACGAGACGGGCGCTCCTCGCGCCCGCATCCATCATCAGCACATTTCATTCCACCCACCACGGGGTTTGCGCGCAGGCGCGCCATGGGGCCGCGCGCCGCGCGCCACAATAGCCGCCATGTCAGACGTGCATTCCGATCAACTGCTCAGCGAAGTGGCGGCCCTGCCGCAGCTGCCGGGCGTCTACCGCTACTTCGACGCCGGTGGCGCCGTGCTCTACGTGGGCAAGGCGCGCAACCTCAAGAAACGGGTCGCCAACTACTTCCAGAAGAGCCACGGCGGCACGCGCATCGGCCACATGATCTCGAAGATCGCGCGCATGGAAACCACCGTGGTGCGCTCCGAGGCCGAGGCGCTGCTGCTCGAGAACAACCTCATCAAGACGCTCAAGCCGCGCTACAACATCCTGTTTCGCGACGACAAGAGCTACCCCTACCTGAAGATCGCCTCGCACCAGTTTCCACGGCTGGCCTACTACCGCGGCGCGGTCGACAAGAAGCACCGCTACTTCGGGCCGTACCCGAGCGCCTGGGCCGTCAAGGAGTCGATCCAGCTGCTGCAGAAGGTGTTCAAGCTGCGCACCTGCGAGGACACGGTCTACGCCAACCGCACCCGGCCCTGCCTGCTCTACCAGATCAAGCGCTGCACCGGTCCCTGCGTGGGCCACATCTCGACCGAGGCTTACGCGCAGGACGTGGCGAGCGCCGAGGCCTTCCTGCGCGGCGACACGCAACTGGTGCTCACCACGCTCGAGCAGCGCATGACCTCGCATGCCGAGAAGCTGGAGTTCGAGCAGGCGGCCGAGCTGCGCAACCAGATGTCGGCGATCTCGCGCGTGCTGCACCAGCAGTCGATCGAGATCGCCTCCGACAAGGACGTGGACATCCTCGCGGTCAAGGTGCAGGGCGGCAAGGCCTGCGTGAACCTGGCCATGGTGCGCGGCGGCCGTCACCTGGGCGACCGGCCCTATTTCCCGGTGCACGTCGAGGATGCCTCGCTGATGCAGCACGGCGAGCTCGACAACGACGAGGGCGAGGGCGCCCCCGCCGTCACCGATTCGGTCGAGGTGCAGGTGCTCGAGGCCTTCATCGCGCAGCACTACATCGACGTGCCGGTGCCGGCCACTTTGGTGCTCAGCGAAACCGTGGGCCGCGAGCTGATCGAGGCGGTGTCGCTGCAGTCGGGCACGCGCGTGACGGCCGTGTTCCAGCCGCGCGAGCAGCGCCGCCACTGGCTCGAGATGGCCGAGAAGAACGCCAGCCTGCAACTGGCGCGGCTGCTGGCCGAGGAGGGCTCGCAGCAGGCCCGCACCCGCGCGCTGGCCGATGCGCTGGAACTCGCGAGCGAGGACCTCGACAACTTCCGCGTCGAGTGCTTCGACATCTCGCACACCGCGGGCGAGGCCACGCAGGCCTCGTGCGTGGTGTTCGAGCACCACGCGATGCAGAACAAGGAATACCGCCGCTACAACATCGACGGCATCACGCCCGGCGACGACTATGCGGCGATGCGCCAGGTGCTCCATCGCCGCTACGGCAAGCTGGCCGAGGCGATGGCCGCGGAGACCGAGGCGCTGCCGCCCGGCGATGCCGAGAGCGAAGGCGCCGAGGGTGTCGAGGGCGCCGCGGCGCCGGCGCGGGCCCGGGGCGCGCGCATGCCGGAGCTGGTGCTGGTCGACGGCGGCAAGGGCCAGGTGTCGATGGCGCGCGAGGTGTTCAGCGAGCTCGGCCTGCCGCTGTCGCTGATCGTCGGGGTCGAGAAGGGCGAGGGCCGCAAGGTCGGCCTCGAGGAACTGGTGTTCGCCGACGGCCGCGAGAAGGTCTACCTCGGCAAGGATTCGGCGGCGCTGATGCTGGTGGCCCAGATCCGCGACGAGGCGCACCGCTTCGCCATCACCGGCATGCGCGCCAAGCGCGCCAAGGTGCGCGTGGGCGGCAGCCAGCTCGAGGACATCCCGGGCATCGGCCCGAAGCGCCGGGCCCGGCTGCTGCAGCGCTTCGGCGGCATCCGCGGCGTGGCGGCGGCGAGCGTGGAAGACATCGCCTCGGTCGAGGGCATCGCCTTCGACCTGGCCGAGGAAATCTACCGTGCGCTGCACTGAACTTGACGCCGCGGAGGTAGGCCGCCGGCACGGCTTTGCCCCCGTTCTCGAATCCATCGTTTTCGCGTGACACAATCGAGCGCATGTTCTGGACCCTGCCGACCATCATGACCTGGACGCGCATCGTCGCGATCCCCCTGATCGTCGGCGTGTTCTACCTGCCCATCGCCGACCCGATGCGCAATGTGATCGCCACGGTCATGTTCATCGTGTTCGCGGCAACCGACTGGCTCGACGGCTTCCTGGCGCGCAAGCTCAACCAGACCTCGGCCTTCGGCGCCTTCCTCGATCCGGTGGCCGACAAGTTCCTGGTCTGCGCCTCGTTGCTGGTGCTGGTGCACCTGAACCGGGCCGACGTGTTCGTGGCGCTGATCATCATCGGCCGCGAGATCGCGATCTCGGCGCTGCGCGAATGGATGGCCCAGATCGGCGCCAGCAAGAGCGTGGCGGTGCACATGATCGGCAAGGTCAAGACGACCGTGCAGATGGTGGCGATCCCGTTCCTGCTCTACGACGGGCAGCTGTTCGGCTTCATCGACACCGGCCTGTGGGGCCAGTGGCTGATCTGGGTCTCGGCCGTGCTCACCGTGTGGTCGATGGTCTATTACCTGCAAAAGGCCATTCCCGAGATCCGGGCCCGGGCCAAATGAGTTCCGCCTCGGCCCGCGAGGCGGGCTGGTTGCGGGCGATGCCCGCGGTCTTCGTGCTGATCTGGAGCACGGGCTTCATCGTCGCCCGCTACGGCATGCCGCATGCGCCGCCGTTCAAGTTCCTGGCCGTGCGCTTCGTGCTCTCGTTCCTCTGCTTCGGCCTGTGGGTCGCGCTGGCGCGCGTGGCGTGGCCGTCGACGCGGGCGCAGTGGGGGCACCTCGCGGTCACCGGCATCCTGATGCAGGCCGGCTACCTCGGCGGGGTCTGGGCCGCGGTGCGCGCGGGCATGGGCTCGGGGCTGGTCGCGCTGCTGGTCGGCATCCAGCCGGTGCTGACCGCGATCTGGATGTCCTTCAACGGCGGGCGCGTGTCGCCACGGCAGTGGCTGGGCCTGGCCCTTGGCTTCGCGGGGCTGGTGCTGGTGGTGTGGCGCAAGCTGGGCGACGGCTCGGAGGTCAATGCCGAGACCATGAGCCTGGCACTCATGGCGCTGGGGGCGATCACCGCGGGCACTCTCTATCAGAAGCGCTTCGTCGCGCCCTGCGATGTGCGCAGCGCCAGCGCGGTGCAGATGGCGGCGGCCGTGGTCGTGACCTTGCCGTTCGCGTTGCTCGAGCCCGAGGCCATCGCGTGGAACGCGCATTCGATCGGCGCGATGGCCTGGTCGGTGCTCGCGCTGTCGCTGGGTGGGAGCTCGCTGCTTTACATCCTGATCCAGCGCGGCACCGCGACCGCGGTCACGAGCCTGCTCTACCTGGTGCCGCCTTGCACGGCCCTCATGGCCTGGCTGCTGTTCCGCGAGCAGATCACGCTGGCCACGCTGCTGGGCACGGCGCTCACGGCGGTGGGCGTGAGCCTGGTGGTGCGCGCGGCCCGCTGAGGCGCGGGGGCTTTCGCCTAGCGCGCTGGCTTCCAGGGCTCGCCACGAAAGCGTTCGGCCAAGTGGTCGACCAGCAGCCGCACCCGCCGCGGTGTCTTCGGCCGCCAGGGCGCGATCCAGTGGATGTCGGCATCGGGCATCGCGTACTGCGGCAGCACTCGGATCAGCGCGCCCGAGGCCAGCTGCGGCGCGATGTCCCAGAGGCTGCGCAGCATGATCCCGTGGCCCGCCAGGCACCAGTCGCGCACCATCTCGCCCGAGTTGCTCGACAGCGGCCCCTGCACCCGCACGCGCGCCGTGCTGCCGTCGCGGCCGTGCCGCAGCGACCACAGCGCGTATTCCTGCCGATGGATCTCGCCGTTCTCGCGCGCGACCAGGCAGTCGTGCGCTGCCAGGGCCTCGACGCTGGTCGGCGTGCCGCGGCGCGCGAGGTAGGAGGGCGCCGCTGCTAGCACGCGCTGGTTGCGCGCGATGCGGCGCGAGACCCAGTCCGAGGCGTGGCGCTGCTGTACCGCCCACAACCACAGCGCGCCGTCGTAGCCTTCGGCGCCCAGGTCGGGCAGGCGCTCGGTCAGTTGCAGCTCGATGCGCAGGGCCGGGTGGCTGGCCTGGAACTCCGCCAGGGCCGGACCGAGCCAGCGCCGGCCGAAGCCGAAGGTGGCGGCCAGCCGCACCGCGCCCGTGAGCTCGTTCTGGCGTTCGCCGAGCTCGCCCTCGAGCGCCGCGAAGCCTTCGAGCAGCTGCTTCGCATGCCGGCACACCGCTTCGCCCTCGGCCGTGACGCTGAGCCGCCGCGTGGTGCGGTCGAACAGCCGCTGGCCGAGCCGCGCCTCGAGCGCGCCGAGCCGCTTGGTGACCACCGAGGGCACGACGTCGAGCGCGCCGGCCGCGCCCGCGAGGCTGCCGTGTTCGCGGATGGCGAGCGCCAGTGCCAGGTCGCCGCGCTCCAGTGCCAATGAATTCATGCCAGAACGGAAAGTATGAATTGGCCGATTGTTGCTTGATGGACCCGGGTGCGCAACGCACAATCGCCGCGTGACCGCCTCCTTCCTCGACTTTCCCGTCTTCGACATCGAACGCGATGGCGTGCGCGTGCATGGCCGCATCGGCGGCCATGGCGCACCCCTGCTGTTGCTGCACGGACACCCGCAGACGCACGCCATCTGGCACCGTGTCGCGCCCGCGCTGGCCGAGCGCTTCACCGTGGTGGCGATCGATTTGCGCGGCTATGGCGATTCGGGCCGGCCTGCCGCCGATGCCGCGCACGAGAACCACAGCAAGCGCGCGATGGCGCTCGATGCGCTCGCGGCGATGCGCCATCACGGCTTCGAACGCTTCGGCGTGCTCGCGCACGACCGCGGCGCGCGCGTGGCGCACCGGCTCGCGGCCGACCATCCGGCGGCGGTCGAGCGCATGCTGCTGCTCGACATCGCGCCCACGCTCGCCATGTACGAGCACACCTCGGAAGCCTTCGCGCGCGCCTATTGGCACTGGTTCTTCCTGATCCAGCCGCCGCCGCTGCCCGAGGCGCTGATCGCCTCCGATCCGGTGCGCTACGTGCGCAGCGTGATGGGCGGGCGCCACGCGGGGCTCGCGCCCTTCGCGCCCGAGGTGCTCGCGGAGTACGAGCGCTGCGCGGCCATCCCGGGCAGCGCCGAATCGATCTGCGAGGACTACCGCGCCTCGGCCGGCATCGACCTCGATCACGACCGTACCGACATCGCCGCGGGCGCGCGGCTCGCGATGCCGTTGCGCGTGCTGTGGGGCGCGCACGGCGTGGTCGGACGCGCCTTCGACGTGCTGGCGCTGTGGCGCGAGCGCGCCGACCGGGTCGAGGGGCATGCGCTGCCCTGCGGCCACTATGTTCCCGAGGAGGCGCCGGGCGAATTGCTCGCCGAGGCACTCGACTTCTTTGCACCGCTCATCCCATCGGAAGGACCCAGACCATGACCACCCACAGAATCGCAGTCATCGCCGGCGACGGCATCGGCAAGGAAACCACGCCCGAGGGCGTGCGCGTGCTCGATGCGGCGGCGCGCAAGTTCGGCATCGACCTGAAGTTCGACCACTTCGACTTCTCGAGCTGGGACTACTGCGAGAAGCACGGCAAGATGCTGCCCGACGACTGGAAGGACCAGATCGGCGGCCACGACGCCATCTTCTTCGGCGCGGTCGGCTGGCCCGAGAAGATCGCCGACCACATCTCGCTGTGGGGCTCGCTGCTGCTGTTCCGCCGCGAGTTCGACCAGTACATCAACCTGCGTCCCGCGCGCCTCATGCCCGGCATCGTCGCGCCGGTGGTGCGCCGCGACGGCTCGCCGCGCCAGCCCGGCGAGATCGACATGTACATCGTGCGCGAGAACACCGAGGGCGAGTACTCGAGCATCGGTGGGCGCATGTACGAAGGCACGCCGCGCGAGATCGTGGTGCAGGAGACCGTGATGTCGCGCGTGGGCGTGGACCGCGTGCTCAAGTTCGCGTTCGAGCTCGCGCAGTCGCGGCCGAAGAAGCACCTGACCAGCGCCACCAAGTCGAACGGCATCTCGATCACCATGCCCTACTGGGACGAGCGCGTGGCCGAGATGGCGAAGGCCTACCCGGGCGTGACGCTCGACAAGTTCCACATCGACATCCTCACCGCGCACTTCGTGCAGCGGCCCGACTTCTTCGACGTGGTGGTGGCGAGCAACCTGTTCGGCGACATCCTGTCCGACCTGGGACCGGCCTGCACCGGCACCATCGGTATCGCGCCGAGCGCCAACCTCAACCCCGAGCGCACCACGCCCTCGCTGTTCGAACCGGTGCATGGCTCGGCGCCCGACATCGCGGGCAAGGGGATCGCCAACCCGATCGGCCAGATCTGGTGCGGCGCGATGATGCTGGAGTTCCTCGGCCACAAGGACGCGCACGACGCGATCCTGTCGACCATCGAGAAGGTGCTCGCGCCCGGAAGCGGTGCGCCGCGCACACCCGATATCGGTGGCAAGGCGAGCACCAGCGACCTCGGAAAAGCGATCGCCGAGGCCTTGTGAGACGGCTGCGGCCCCGGCGGAAAAAGGTCTTCGCGAAACGCCCCTAGAATCGCGCGCTCCGCTGCGCCGCACGGGCTGATGTCGTATTGACACCCCGCAGGCCAGTGGTTGTAATCCCCGATGGCAGCGCGCTGCCGGGGCGTCAGGCCTGCCAAGCTTCTGCGTCGCACCACGTCGCGACCGACTCGCCAGCCGACGAAAGCCGACCAACTTTTTTCTACAAGGGGCCCTTGTGAACAAGACCGAACTGATTGAGCACATCGCAAAGAACGCCGATATTTCCAAGGCAGCCGCCACGCGCGCGCTCGAATCCACCATCGGCGCCATTCGTACAACGCTCAAGAAGGGCGGCTCCGTGTCGCTCGTCGGTTTCGGTACTTTTGCAGTCGGTAAACGTGCGGCCCGTACGGGTCGCAATCCCCGCACCGGCGACGCGATTAAAATCAAGGCCGCCAAGATTCCGAAGTTCCGTCCCGGCAAGGCCCTCAAGGACGCGTTGAACTAAGTCGACGACGAGAACTCGGAAGAAAAGTATTCCCGGTGGGGTGCTTAGCTCAGCTGGTAGAGCGGCGCCCTTACAAGGCGTAGGTCGGGGGTTCGAGCCCCTCAGCACCCACCACCACCCGATGCAAAGGCGAACAACGGTTCGCCTTTTTTATTGCCGTCCGACAGCCACCGCATGAGAGTGTTCAAGCATGTTTGATTTCTTCCGCAAGTACAACAAGATCATGATGATTGTCTTGTTCTTGCTGATCATCCCGTCGTTCGTGCTGTTCGGCGTCGAGCGCTACCAGGGCTTTTCCAAGGACGAGGCCGTCGCGCATGTCGACGGCACCAGCATCACGCGGCCCGAATGGGATGCGCAGCATCGCGTGGAAACCGACCGCATCCGCCAGCAGTCGCCCAACGTCGACCCGCTGGTGCTCGACTCCGATGCGCTGCGCTACGCCACGCTCGAGAAGATGGTTCGCGACCGCGTGCTGACGGTGGCGGCCAATAAGGCCAACATGACGGTGTCCGAGGAACGCCTCTCGCGCATCTTCGCGCAGGATCCGGGCCTCGCGACCTTCCGCACGCCCGAGGGCAAGTTCGACCGCGACGCCTTCCAGCGCGTGACCGGCCGCACCCCCGAGCAGTACGAAGCCTCGATGCGCGCCGAACTCGCCACGCAGCAACTGCTGCTGGGCGTGTCGGGCACCACCTTCACGCCGCCCGCGCTGGCCGCCGCCACCATCAACGCGTTCTACGAGCAGCGCGAGATCCAGGTGTCGCGCTTCGCGCCCGAGGGCTTCGCGTCGAAGGTCACGGTCAGCGATGCCGACATCGAGACCTACTACAAGGACCACACGTCGCAGTTCCAGGCGCCCGAGCGGGCGAGCATCGAGTACCTGCTGCTCGACCTCGAAGCGGCCAAGAAGAACGTGACGGTCAACGAGGCCGAGCTCAAGAGCTACTACGACCAGAACACCTCGCGCTTCGGCACCAAAGAAGAGCGTCGTGCGAGCCACATCCTGATCACCGCGGCCGCCAGCGCGCCGGCGGCCGATCGCGCCAAGGCGAAGGCCAAGGCAGAGCAACTGCTGGCCGACGTGCGCAAGGCGCCCAACACCTTCGCCGATGTCGCGCGCAAGAACTCGCAGGACCCGGGCTCGGCCGAGAAGGGCGGCGACCTCGACTTCGTCACGCGCGGCGCGATGGTCAAGCCTTTCGAGGACGCGATGTTCGCCTTGAAGAAGGGCGAGATCAGCAACGTCGTCGAGACCGAGTTCGGCTATCACATCATTCGCCTGGACGACATCAAGCCGGCCGTGGTGCCGCCGTTCGAGCAGGTGCGCGCCACCCTCGAGAACGACTACCGCGCCCAGCAGGCCACGCAGGAGTTCGCCAAGGCTGCCGAGACCTTCACCGATGCGGTGTACCAGCAGCCCGACAGCCTGAAGCCGGCGGCCGAGAAGCTCAAGCTCACGATCCAGACCGCGACCAACATCGGCCGCACGGCCGCGCCCGGCGCCACCGGGCCGCTCGCGAGCCGCAACTTCCTGAGCGCGCTGTTCTCGCCAGATTCGCTGAGCCGCAAGCAGAACACCGAGGCGATCGAGGTCGGCACCAACCAGCTTGCCTCGGGCCGCGTGACCCAGTACTCGGCCGCGCATCCGATCCCGCTGGCCGACGTGAAGGACAAGATCCGCGCGCAGCTCGTCACCGAGCGCGCCGCGGCCCTTGCGAAGACCGAGGGCGAGGCCAAGCTCGCGGCCTGGACCACGAAGGCCGACGGCGCCAACTTCGCGGCGCCCGTCACCGTGTCGCGCATCGATGCGAAGGCGCAGCCGGGCGTGGTGGTCGAGGCCGCGCTGCGCGCCGACGCCAGCAAGCTGCCGACCCTGGTCGGCGTCGACCTCGGCACGCAGGGCTATGCCGTGGTGCGCGTGACCAAGGCCGTGCCGCGCACCGCGCCGACGGCGGAAGTCGCGAAGCAGGAGAACGCGCAGGTCGGCCAGTCGATCGCCGCCGCCGAAGACGCTGCCTACTACAACCTGCTGAAGGACCGCTACAAGGCCGAGATCCTGGTGCCACGTCCCGCGACCGACGGACTGCCGTTCGCCGGCGCACGCTGACCGGTCGCGCCGCGAGGCGCTTCCTCTTTCCTTCGCGGGCCGCCTGGTGCGGCCCGTTGCTTTTTCCGTCTCGCGTGGGACAAGCGCCGCGGTCGCTTCTTGCCAGAATCCGCGCATGGGAACTCTCTACCTCGTGCGCCATGGCCAGGCCAGCTTCGGCGCGGCCGACTACGACAACCTGAGCGAACTGGGCCACAGGCAGTCGGTGCGGCTCGGTGAGTACTGGCGCGAGAGCGGCATGCGTTTCGACGCCGTGATCACCGGCACCTTGCGCCGGCATCGGCAGACCTGGGAAGGCATCGCGCAGGGCCTCGGTCTGACGCGCGACGACGTGCTGCCATGGCCCGGCCTCAACGAGTACGACAGCGAGGCGGTGATTGCCACCATCCACGAAGGCAAGCTCGAGAAGCCCGATTCGCCCGAGATGTACCGGCATCACTTCCGCCTGCTGCGCGAAGGACTGGGCGCCTGGATGCAGGGGCGCACGAAGCCGGTCGGCATGCCCAGCTACGTGGACTTTCTCGCGGGCGTGACCACCGCGCTCGACCACGTGCGCGACAAGCACCATGGGGCCAAGGTGCTCGTGGTGTCGAGCGGCGGCCCGATCAGCACGGCGGTGGGCCATGTGCTGGGCACCAGTGCCGAGACCACGATCGAGCTCAACCTGCGCATCCGCAATTCGTCGGTCACCGAGTTCGCCTTCACGCCCAAGCGCCACATGCTGGTGACCTACAACACGCTGCCGCATCTCGACGGGCCGGCGTACGAGGACTGGGTCACCTACTCCTGAAGCGCGCCTTCGCGCTCAGGCCTGCCAGACGCCGTAGCCCGCCTTGCGCAGGGCGATGCCGAGCTCGACCTCCATCGAGCGCGCGTCTTCGTAGTTCATCGGGTTGTAGCGCTCGTAGAGCGCGGGCAGCAGGTGCAGGCCGTAGTCCTGCACGAAGCTGTTGGCCTGGATGCCGGCCTTGTGCTTGTCGAAACGGATGTCGGGATCGAGCCCGGTCATGCCCACGTAGACGAAGGGCTTGCCGAGCTGGTAGTCGGGATTGGCGCGCCGGAAGCGGCCGATGTTCCAGACGCGGTCGTCGAGCTCGACCACGTAGACATGGTGGTGCGCGCGGGGTTTGCGTGGCATCGGCCCCGCCCGATGGCCCGGCGGCTCAGCTCTTGCGCTTGATGAGGCCGTAGAGGATCAGCAGCACGATCGCGCCGAGCACCGACGCGATGAAGCCGGCGCCCTGGCCGGCGGTGTACCAGCCGAGCGACTGGCCCACATAGGTGACGATCAGCGAGCCCGCGATGCCGATCAGCGTGGTGACGATGAAGCCCGCGGAGTCGTCGCCCGGCTTGACGGCGCGTGCCACCAGACCTACGACGAAGCCGATCAGGATGGTCCAGACGATGCTCATGAGTGATCCCTTTGGTTCGTGAATGAAGCGGCGCCCGCATGGCAGGGCGCGGCCATGATAGCGGCCGGATGCGCCGCGCGGGCGCTGCGAAAGCGCGTACCGGCGAATCGGGATGCAAGGCTGCGCAATTTGGCGCCGCTGGCTGCGGCCGGCCCGCTGTGGCGTCCTACAGGGCTGCGGCGAACGGGGCGCTATACCCTTGGCATGCTCGAAAAGTTGCCCGAAGTCATCGGCCAGGCCCTGCACGGCGTGCGTGCCGGCCTGGACAAGATCGTTTTCAACACGCTCGGCCTGCGCGAAGGCATGGCCTCTATTTCGCTGACCAGCGTGGCCTTTGCCGATCACGCGCCGATTCCGCCGCGCTACACGGCCGATGGCGAAGGGCTGTCGCCGCCCCTGCAGTGGGAGGGTGTGCCGCAAGGCACCGCCTCGCTGCTGCTGGTGGTGGAGGACGCGGATTCGCCCACGCCGAACCCGCTGGTGCATGCGATCGTCGTCAGCCTGCCGCCCGGCGACACCCGGCTGGTCGAGGCGGCGCTGCCGAGCCAGGGCAACGAAGGGCAGGACACGGTGCATGCCGGGCGCAATTCCGGGCTGCAGGCAGCCTGGCTGCCGCCCGATCCGCCGCCCGGGCACGGTGTGCATCGCTATGCCTTCCAGCTGTTCGCGCTCGACCGGGCACACGAGTTCTCGGTGGCGCCCGGGCGGGACGAGGTGGTCGGCGAACTGAAGGCGCATGCGATCGCCAGCGGCCTGCTGATCGGCACCTTCGAGCGATCGGATGGTTCGATCCGGCAGAAGGACGCCGCGCACGAGGAGGCGCCGCAGGTGGCACCCTCCGGCCCGCTGGCGGCGGGTTGAGTGGGACGCGCGCATCATTCTTTCAAACCGGGGTCGGGCGCGCGGCTTTTATGGCTATAATCGTGGACTCTATTACGGTGGCTGTAGCTCAGCTGGTAGAGTCCCAGATTGTGATTCTGGTCGTCGTGGGTTCGAGTCCCATCAGCCACCCCATATGAATTCCGAAAAAACGGCCCTGGAGCGATCCAGGGCCGTTTTTCTTTTGGGGCGCGGCTATAGCGCCTTTTGCATGCAATGCCGGGCCGGGCATTTCTTTCCTGCTTCCGAATAGGCGCGAGCGAGCCGAAACGGGCCACGGCGGTACCGCGGCATTCAATTTCTTCGCTCTGCCATTGCAGCCGAGCCTTCAAAACCCTGGCCCGGCCTCCGATCTTGCCCAGGAACGGGGCGTTTTACCCCCTCGGCTGTTGTAAAACGCCAAGCGGCCCGGATTTTTCTGCTCGGGTTTGCTCAAAATCAATTGCAAACTGAATTAAACTGCGGGCGTTTTCATTTACAGGAGTTCGCCAATGGCCTCGACGCTCGCAGATATCAATTCCCAGATCCAGAAGCACGACGAACAGATCGCGCAATTGCGCAAGCAGGCCGAAGAACTGCGCAACCATGAACGTGCCGGGGTGATCGAGGAGATTCGCAAGAAGATCGCCGACTATGGTCTGACCGCGTCGGATTTGAAGCTCTCGGCCGGCCGTGCCGTTTCCGTGAAGCGCGCCGCGAGCACGCCGGCGCCCAAGGCCGCCGCCAAGTACCGCAGCCCGACCGGCGAAACTTGGTCCGGTGGCCGTGGCCGCAAGCCGCGCTGGGTGACCGAGGCGCTGGCCGCCGGCAAGTCGCTGACGGATTTCGAGATCAAGTGAGCGTGGTGCGCGAACATGCGCTGGCCGACTCCGCAATAAAAAAGCCCGCATGCGCGGGCTTTTTTATTGCGTGCATGGACACCCGTCTCGCGATGCCCAGGTCCGTGGCGATCAGTTCACCATCACCAGCTTTCCCTTGACGCCGCGCGAGCCCATGTGCGCGTAGGCGGCTTTCAATTCGGCCATCGGCATCGTGCTGTCGATCACCGGCTTGATCTTTCCCTGGCCATACCATTGCGCCAATTCGGCCATCATCTGCGCGTTGGCCTTCGGCTCGCGCTTGGCGAAATCGCCCCAGAACACGCCGACCAGCGACGCGCCTTTCAACAGCGTGAGGTTCAATGGCAGCGAGGGAATCGGGCCCGACGCAAAACCCACGACCAAATAGCGGCCGCGCCATCCGATCGAGCGAAATGCGGGTTCCGCGAAATCGCCGCCGACCGGGTCGTATATGACGTCCGGGCCTTTGCCGTCGGTCGCGGCCTTGATGGCATCCCTGAAACCGTTCGGCAGCGCATACGTGGTGTAGTTGATCGTCGCGTCGGCACCGATCGAGCGGCACAGCTCGCATTTCTCGTCGGTGGAAGCCGCCGCGATCACCTTGGCGCCGGCCGCCTTGGCGATCTGGATGGCCGCCGTGCCGACGCCGCCCGCCGCGCCGAGCACCAGCACGGTTTCGCCGGCCTTGAGCTGCGCGCGGTCCATCAGGGCGTGCCACGAGGTCGCGTAGATCATGATGAAGGCGGCCGCGTCGACATGGCCGAAGCCTTCGGGCAGCGGCATGCACAGTGCCGCGGGCGCCAGCGTGTGGGTGGCGAAGCCGCCGGTGCCCGAGAGGCAGGCGACGTTCTGGCCGACCTTGAGGTGCGTGACGCCTTCGCCCACGGCCTGGACGATCCCCGCGTACTCCGAGCCCGGCACGAAGGGCAGCGGCGGCTTCATCTGGTACTTGTTCTGCACGATCAGCAGATCGGGGAAATTCAGGCTCGCGGCCCGGATCTCGATCAGCACCTGGCCCGGGCCGGGTGTCGGCGTGGGCAGCTCTTTCCAGGTGAGCGCGTCGACGCCGACGGGGTTCTCGCAAAGCCATGCGTGCATGCTCGGTCTCCTTCGAAACGGGTAGTAATGTTGAGGCAATGAAGCGCGCGATGATAGGCGTCGCCCTCGCGTGTCCTTGTCCCTGCTGCGACGCACCCGACGCCTACAATCCGTTGCACCGCACCGCATCATGAAGATACTCATTTCCAACGACGATGGCTTCCAGGCGCCAGGCATCGTCGCACTGCACGACGCGCTCAAGGATCTGGCCGACGTCGAGGTGGTGGCGCCCGAGCACAACAACAGCGCCAAGTCGAACGCCCTGACGCTCGCGGCACCGCTCTACGTCCACACCGCGCACAACGGCTTCCGCTACGTGACCGGCACGCCCGCCGACTGCGTGCACATCGCGCTCAAGGGCCTGCTCGGCTACCGGCCCGACCTCGTGGTCTCGGGCATCAACAACGGCGCCAACATGGGCGACGACACCATCTATTCGGGCACCGTCGGCGCGGCCATGGAGGCCTACCTGTTCGGCATTCCCGCGATCGCGTTCTCGCAGATCGAGAAGGGCTGGGCCCATGTCGACGCGGCGGCCCAGGTGGCGCGCCGGCTGGTGCAGCGCATCGAGCGCGAGCGCATGCTCGAGGGTGGCGCCTTTCTTTTGAACGTCAACGTGCCGAACCGGCCGTTCGACGAGCTCAAGCCGGTGAAGGTGTGCCGCCTGGGCCGCCGCCACGCGGCCGAGAAGGTCATCACGCAGGAAAGCCCGCGTGGCGACACGATGTACTGGATCGCCGGCGCGGGCAGCGCCAAGGACAGCGGCGAGGGCACCGACTTCCATGCCACGGCCGAGGGCCACGTGGCGCTGACGCCGTTGCAGATCGACCTGACCGACCACGCCAACCTGGGCCAGTGGCGCGACGCGGTGGTCCGGCTCGCCGACTGACATGGCGACCCAACGGCCTGGATTTCCGGCTCGCCTCGCGCCCACCGTCTCGGCCTCGACGCCGGCTTCGTCCGCGCTGCGCGGACGGCAGCCCGCCGTGCCACCCAAGCCGCCGGTCCCGTCGACGCCATCGATGGCCTCCGACGCGGTGCGCGCGCGCATGGTGCAGAAGCTGGCCGCGCAGGGGATTTCGGATGCGCGCGTGCTGCGCGCCATGGGCGCGGTCGAACGGCATCGCTTTGTCGACAGCGCGCTGGTCAACCAGGCCTATGAAGACACCAGCCTGCCGATCGGACTGGGCCAGACCATCTCCAAGCCCAGCGTCGTTGCGCGCATGATCGAACTTTTGCTCGCAGCCCCGGCTCTGAGTGGCAAGCCGCAGGACCGTCTGGGGCGCGTGCTCGAGATCGGCACCGGTTGCGGCTACCAGGCCGCGGTGTTGAACCACGTGGCCACGGAGGTCTACAGCATCGAACGGTTGCGCGGCCTGCACGAGCGGGCTCGGACCAATCTGCGGCACTTCCGGCTGGCCACGGTTCACCTGATGTTCGGCGACGGCATGGTCGGCTACGCCAAGGGC
Source organism: Variovorax sp. 20P10.2.4 (assembly GCF_058244205.1). Taxonomy (NCBI): domain Bacteria; kingdom Pseudomonadati; phylum Pseudomonadota; class Betaproteobacteria; order Burkholderiales; family Comamonadaceae; genus Variovorax; species Variovorax sp. 20P10.2.4. The sequence goes on along the minus strand of NZ_JBZAYE010000051.1, from coordinate 637 downwards.
GCACCCTATGCGGGCATCATCGCCGCCGCCGGTGGCGAGGCAGTGCCCGAAGCCTGGATCGAACAGCTCGCGGTGGGGGGGCGGATCGTCGCGCCGACGCACTCGGCGAAGGGCGGCCAGGCCCTCGTCGTGATCGACAAGACGGCCCGCGGTCTCGAGCGCCTCATTCTTGAGGCGGTTCACTTTGTCCCCCTAAAATCGGGCGTTGCTTGAAGGAATAACAAATGCAGGGTTTTGGCAATCGGAGTTGGTACGCTGGCGTCACGTTGGCCGTCGTGCTCGTGATCGCGGGGTGTTCCACGCCGCGCGGCCCGGCACCGGTCGAAGACCGCGGCACGATGACCCGCGCCCCCGGCGCGGCCGCGCCCGTTCCGGGCGGTCCGACCATCACCACCGACGCCTCGGGCAAGCCGCTGGCCGGCATCGAGAACTTCGGCAAACCGGGCTACTACGCCGTGCGTCCCGGCGACACCATCCGCCGCATCGCCAATGACACCGGCCAGACCTGGCAGAACCTCGTTCGCTGGAACAACCTCGACAACCCCGACCTGATCGAGGTGGGGCAGGTGCTGCGCGTGATTCCGCCCTCGGGCCCGGGTTCCACCGTGGCCGCCGCGCCGTCGGCGCCGAACGAGAA
>NZ_JBZAYE010000509.1:0-5457 GCF_058244205.1 Variovorax sp. 20P10.2.4 | reverse complement strand
CGGCCAGCCCCATGCCGAAGGCCGAGAGCACGCCCGCCAGCGGATGCAGGTAGACGCTGCGCATGCCCAGCGCATCGGCCACCAGGCAGGCATGCTGGCCGCCCGCGCCGCCGAAGCACTGCAGCGTGTATTGCGTGACGTCGTAGCCGCGCGCCACCGAGATCCGCTTGATCGCATTGGCCATGCTCGCCACCGCGATGCGCAGCGCACCGCTCGCGACCTCCTCGGCGCCGACCGCGCGGCCCGTGGCCTCGGTCATGCGTTGCGCCATCGCGGCAAAGCCGCGCTCGGCCGCGTCGCGGTCCAGCGGCTGGTCGGCGCCCGGGCCGAACACCTGCGGGAAGTGCGCGGGCTGGATCTTGCCGAGCAGCACGTTGGCGTCGGTGGTGGTCAGCGGCCCGCCGCGGCGGTAGCTCGCGGGGCCGGGATTGGCGCCGGCCGACTCGGGACCGACGCGCAGCCGCGCGCCGTCGAAGGAGACGATCGAGCCGCCGCCGGCCGCCACCGTGTGGATGCTCATCATCGGCGCGCGCATGCGCACGCCGGCCACCTGGGTCTCGAACGAGCGCTCGAACTCGCCCGCGTAGTGCGACACGTCGGTGGAAGTGCCGCCCATGTCGAAGCCGATCACGCGCGCATGGCCGGCGTCGAGCGCGGTGCGCACCATGCCGACAATGCCGCCGGCCGGGCCCGAGAGGATCGCGTCCTTGCCCTGGAAGCGGTTCGCCTGCGTGAGCCCGCCCGAGCTCTGCATGAAGAACAGCGGCACGCCCGGCATCTGCTGCGACACCTGCTCGACATAGCGGCGCAGGATCGGGCTCAGGTAGGCGTCGACCACCGTCGTGTCGCCGCGCGGCACCAGCTTCATCAGCGGGCTGGTCTTGTGCGACACCGACACCTGCGTGAAGCCGATGGCGCGCGCGATGCCTTCGGCCGCCAGCTCGTGCGCCGTGTGGCGCCAGCCGTGCATGAAGACGATGGCGCAGGCGCGCAGGCCCTCGTCGAAGGCGGATTGCAGCTGCGCGCGCAGCGGCGCCTCGTCGAGCGCCTGCACCGTGCCGCCCTGCGCGTCGATGCGCTCGTCGGCCTCGATCACGCGCCGGTACAGCAGCTCGGGCAGCACGATGCGGCGGTCGAACAGCCGCGGGCGCGCCTGGGTGGCGATGCGCAGCGCATCGCGAAAGCCCTTCGTCGTGACCAGCACCGTGGGCTCGCCCTTGCGCTCGAGCAGCGCGTTGGTGGCCACCGTGGTGCCCATCTTCACGCACTCCACTCGCTCGGGCGTCACGGCCTCGCCCGGTGCCAGCCTCAGCAGCCGGCGGATGCCCTCGACGGCCGCGTCGCGGTACTGCTCGGGGTTCTCCGACAGCAGCTTGAGCGTGTGCAGGCCGCCTTCGGGATCGCGCCCCACGAGGTCGGTGAAGGTGCCGCCGCGGTCGATCCAGAACTGCCAGCGGGACGGGAGAAGGGTTTGCGTGGTCATGGGGAACAAGGATAGGTCTTCGCGAGGAAAGGGAGCGGAATCGGGTCAGTTCTGGCGCAGGTCGCGGCCACGGGTCTCGGGCAGGCACAGCGCCACCACCACGACCATCGCATAGGCCACCGCCGCGCAGACGCCGATGGCGGTGCCCAGCGGCAGGTGCATGCGGTCGCTCAGCACGCCGACCAGCGCCGGGAAGGTGGCGCCGATGCCGCGCCCGAAGTTGTAGCAAAAGCCTTGCCCGGAGCCGCGCAGCTCGTTGGGGAACAGCTCGGCCAGGAAGGCGCCCGCGCCGCTGAAGATGCCCGAGATGAAGAAGCCGAGCGGGAAGCCCAGCAGCAGCATCAGGCCGTCGGTGATCGGCAGCAGCGTGTAGGCATAGACCAGCAGGCCGGCGCCGATGGCGAACAGAATGAAGGCGCGGCGGCGGCCCAGCCGATCCGACAGGTAGGCGCCGCAGAGGTAGCCGACGAAGGCACCGACGATGAACATGAACTGGTAGCCGCCCGAGCTCAGCACCGTCAGGTGGCGCTCGTTCTTCAGGAAGGTCGGCAGCCACACGCCGATGGCGTAGTAGCCGCCCTGCATGCCGGTGAACAGCAGGCTCGCGAGCACCGTGGTGCCGAGCACGCCGGGCTTGAAGATCGCGAGGAAGTTGCCGCTGCGCTCGCCGCGCGCCACGGCGGCGCGGGTCTGCACGTAGATCTCGGGGTCGCTGATCGAGCGCCGGATGAAGACGATCAGCAACGCGGGCAGCAGGCCCAGCAGGAACATCACGCGCCACGAGACCTCGGGCGGCAGGAACGAGAACAGCGCCATCGACACCAGCACCGCCGCGCCCCAGCCCACGGCCCAGCTGCTCTGCACCAGACCGACCGCCTTGCCGCGGTAGGCCGGCCGGATCATCTCGGCGATCAGCACCGAGCCCACGGCCCATTCGCCGCCGAAGCCCAGGCCCTGCAGCGTGCGCGCCACCAGCAGCTGCCCGGGCGTCTGGGCCAGGCCGCAGGCGAAGGTGAAGATCGCGAACACCAGGATCGTGAGCTGCAGGATGCGCACCCGGCCATAGCGGTCGGCAAGGATGCCCGCGGCCCAGCCGCCGAGCGCCGAGGCCACCAGCGTGGCGGTGCCGATCAGGCCGACCTCGGTCTTGCTCATGCCCCACAGCGACAGCAGGATCGGCGTGACCAACGGCAGCGTGTAGTAGTCGAAGGCATCGACCGCGTAGCCGCTGAACGAGGCCGCGAGCGTGCGCTTCTCGTTCGGGTTCAGGGTGCGCAGCCAGTTGGCGTCGCCGGCGTCCGCCGTGCCGTCGACGGGCGTCGGCGCGGTGGCCTCGAGGGTGCTGTTTTTCATGGTGTCTTCTCCAGGGTGGGTCGGGGCGGGAACGGCGTCGCGCGGTCCCTGCCCAGGGAACCGGCGGCGATCGGAACCAGGGGCGGCGCGCTACAGCGCGGCGAGCCGATGGTGCGGCAGGTCGGTGACCAGCATCGCGCCCGGCGCATGCGTGATCGCCAGCGGCAGCCGCGCGGCCGCGAGCGCGGCCTGGGGCGTCACGCCGCAGGCCCAGAACACCGGCAGCTCGTCGGGCATCACCTCGACGGCATCGCCGTACTCGGGGCGGCCGATATCGCGGATGCCGATCAGCGCGGGATCGCCCAGGTGCACCGGCGCGCCATGCACGGCCGGAAAGCGCGAGGTGATCTGCACCGCGCGGATCGCGTCGGCCGCGCGCAGCGGCCGCATCGACACCACCAGCGGCCCGCTGAACGGACCGGCCGGAACGGTCTGCAGCCCGGTGCGGTACATCGCGACGTTGCGGCCCTGCGCCACGTGCCGCAGCGCGATGCCCTCGGCCAGCAACGCATGCTCGAAGGTGAACGAGCAGCCGATGACGAAGCCGACCATGTCGTCCCGCCACAGCGCGCGCACGTCGGTGGGCTCGTCGACCAGCTCGCCTTCGCGCCACACGCGGTAGCGCGGCAGGTCGCTGCGCAGGTCGATGTCCTCGCCGAGCGCGGGGAGCGAGGGATCGCCGACCTCGGTCACGCCGAGCAGCGGACAGGGCTTGGGATTGGCCTGGCAGAAGCGCAGGAAGTCGCCCGCATGGGCCTGCGGCAGGATCACGAGATTGCCCTGCACGTGGGCGCTGGCCAGCCCGCTGGTGTGGCCGCTCAGGCGGCCGGTACGGGCGGCTTGCCGCACTTCGCGTGCGCTGCTCGCGCCGGTGGGCAGGGAGGTCGGTTCGTCTGTGGCTGGCATGGCGTTGGCGAGCGGCTGCTTGTCTCTTCGTTGTGGTGGGCGGATTGTGGGAATCCGCGCGCCCGAACGCCAACGCAAAGTTTCTTGCTCAGCTCATCGATTTTTTCGATGAGCCAGCGCGGTGCGAACCGTGCACCACAGCGGAACTCACGGCGGCCTCGAGCAGCAGTGAAGAAGGATCGTCGCGATAGCTCGCATAGATCGGCAAGGGCTCCAGCGTCCCTTCGCTCGGCAGCACGCGCAGCGGCAGCCGCCGCGCGAGGCCATCGACCACCGCGCGCGGCAGGGTGGCCACGCCGAAGCCCGCCTCCACCAGCTGCGCCATCGCCGAGATCGACGAGATCGCATGCACGCGCGGCGCCGCGCCGCCTGCCTCGCGGAAGAACTCGAGCAGCGCCACGTGCGGCTGCGAACCCCGCTGGAAGGTCAGCAGGTCGAGCGACAGCAGGTCGGCGATGCGGTAGCGCCGCCGCAGGTGCAGCTCGCGGTGGCCGACGAAGCACATGGCCATCGGCGGCACCGCGCGCGTGCGCACGCCGTCGCCCACCGCGGGCAGCGCGGCGAACACCAGGTCCTGCTTGCCGCGCTGCAGCTGGTCGACCAGCACCGGCGTGGTTTCGACCGTGAGCTCGAGCTCGAAGTCCGGGTAGGTGGCCTGCATGTGCTTGAGCCAGCCCGTGAGCCAGCTGTGCACCACCGACTCGATCGCGCCCACGCGCAGCACCGTCTCGCGCACCGCGCCCGAGCCCATCTCGGCCTTGATGTGCATCTGCATCTCGAGCAGCTTCTGCGCGAAGGCATGGAAGCGCTGGCCCGCCACCGTGAGGCGGAACTGCTTGTCGCGGCGGTCGAGCAGCAAGGTGCCGAGCTCGCGCTCGAGCGCGGCGATGCGGCTGGACAGCGCGGACTGCGTGAGGTGCAGCTTCTCGGCGGCGCGCGTCACGCTCTTGAGGGCCACGGCCCAGTGGAAGGCTTCCACGAATCGGAGGTTCATCGTTCGGCTCGACGGACTGGCGAAGGCCCGAGTGTCGCGCGCCGGTCGCGCTTATCCTCGAACCCTCGACAAGGAGACAAGGACCGACATGCAGATCGTCATCACCGGCGGCGCCGGCTTTCTGGGCGCCCGCCTCGCCCGCACGCTGCTCGCGCAGGGCCGCCTTTCGCTCGCGGGCGCGGCCCCAGCCCCCATCGCCAGGATCACCCTGGTCGACCGTGCGCCGCCGCCGGCCGACCTCGCGGCCGACCCGCGTGTCGCCTTCGTGACTGGCGACCTCAACGACCAGCTCGGCGCCGATGCCGACGCCACGCCCTGGCGCGAGGCCGACGCCGTGTTCCACCTCGCGGCCGCGGTCAGCGGCGAGTGCGAGGCCGACTTCGACCTCGGCATGCGCAGCAACTTCGCCGCCACCCATGCGCTGCTCGAGCGGCTGCGCGCGCTCGGCACCCGGCCGGTGCTGGTGTTCTCGAGCTCGCTCGCGGTGTTCGGCGATTCGCCCGAGCAGCCGCTGCCGCCGGTGATCGACGACCACACGCTGCCAACGCCGCAGACCAGCTACGGGATCCAGAAGTTCATCGGCGAGCAACTGGTGGCCGACTTCACGCGCAAGGGCTTCGTGCGTGGGCGCAGCGTGCGGCTGATGACGGTGAGCGTGCGCCCGGGCAAGCCCAATGGCGCGGCCTCGGGCTTCTTCAGCGGCATGATCCGCGAGCCGCTG
>NZ_JBZAYE010000508.1:0-5458 GCF_058244205.1 Variovorax sp. 20P10.2.4 | reverse complement strand
TCAGGGTGGTGTGGGCGGGGAGAGGTGGATAAGAGAGAGGACGCGAAGGGCTCGCGCTGCCGCCAGCGCTCGCGCCGCGCGACCGCTTCGAGGGCTTCACGCTGGTGCGCGAGATCCACCTGAGTTCGCGCAGCCATGTCTACCTCGCCACCGACGACGCCAGCGGCCGCCCCGCGGTGCTGAAGCTGCCCTCGGTGGACCTGCGCGAGGACGCCGCCTACCTCGACCGCTTCGTGCTCGAGGAATGGGTGGCGCGGCGCATCGACAGCCCGCACGTGCTCAAGGCCTGGCCGCTGGAGCGCGCGCGCGGCCACCTGTTCGTGGCGATGGAGTACGTGGAGGGCCAGACGCTCGCGCAGTGGATGGTCGACCACCCGCGGCCCTCGCTCGACAGCGTGCGCGCCATCGTCGCGCAGCTCGCGCGCGGCCTGCAGGCCATGCACGGCAAGGAGATGCTGCACCAGGACCTGCGGCCCGAGAACGCGATGATCGACCGCGCGGGCACGGTCAAGCTGATCGACCTGGCCGCCACCCACGTGGCCGGTCTCAACGATGGCGGCGGCGAGCCGCGCGCGCTCGCGATCGAGGGCACGCCGCAGTACACCGCGCCCGAGTACTTCACGGGCCAGGGCGGCACGGCGCGCTCCGACCTGTTCTCGCTGGCCGTGATCGCCTACCGCATGCTGAGCGGGCAACTGCCCTACGGGCTGCAGGCTTCGCGCATCCGCGGCGCGGCCGATGCCCATCGCCTGCGCTATGTGCCGCTGCGCCAGTTCCGGCCCGAGCTGCCGGCCTGGGTCGACGCGGTGCTGCACAAGGCGCTGCATCCGCAGCCCGCGAAGCGGCAGCAGGCGGTGTCGGAGTTCGCGCACGACCTGCAGTCACCGGGCGCCGAGTTCCTGCGCGCGCGAATGCCGGCGCTGATCGAGCGCCGGCCGGTGCTGTTCTGGCAATGCACCACGGTGCTGCTGGCCGTGGCGGTGGTGGTGCTGCTGGGCCTGCGCGCCTTCGGGCGCTGAAGACGCTCAGCCCGCGCGCTTGGTGCGGATCGCCTTCGAGGCGCGCGAGTTCGGCTCGCGGCCCAGGGCCTCGCTGATGTAGACGCCGGCGTCGATCAGCTTGTCGAGATCGATGCCGGTCTCGATGCCCATGCCGTGCAGCATGTAGACCACGTCCTCGGTCGCCACGTTGCCGGTCGCGCCCTTGGCATAGGGGCAGCCGCCGAGGCCGGCCGAGGAGGACTGGAAGTTCCACACGCCCAACTCGAGCGCCGCCAGCGTGTTGACCAGCGCCTGCCCGTAGGTGTCGTGGAAGTGGCCGGAGATGGCGTCGACGCCGAAGTGGGCCAGCGTGGCCTCCATCGCCGCCTGCACCTTGCGCGGCGTGCCCACGCCGATGGTGTCGGCCACGTCGACGCGCTGCACGCCGATGCCCTTCATCAGCTGCGCGAGGTAGCCGACCTTGGCCGGGGCGATCTCGCCTTCGTAGGGGCAGCCGACGGTGCACGACATCGCGCCGCGCACGCGGATGCCCTTGTCGAGCGCCGCGGCCACCACGGGCGCGAAGCGCTCGATGCTCTCGGCGATCGAGCAGTTGATGTTCTTCTGGCTGAAGGCCTCGCTGGCGGCGCCGAACACCACGATCTCGTCGGGCCATTCCTCGCGCGGCGCGGCGATGGCGGCCTCGAAGCCCTTGAGGTTGGGCGTGAGCACCGAGTAGCGCACGCCGGGCTTGCGCTGGATGCCGTGCATCACCTCGGCGTTGTCGGCCATCTGCGGCACCCACTTCGGGCTCACGAAGCTGGTGACCTCGATCTCCTCGAGGCCGGCGTCCTGCAGCCGGTGCACCAGGCCGATCTTGGTCTCGGCCGAAACCGGCTGCTTCTCGTTCTGCAGCCCGTCGCGCGGGCCGACGTCGACGATCTGGACGCGGGTGGGGAGTTTCATGGCTTGTCTCTGGTGTCGCGGGAGGATGGAAAACCGGAATCCATTGTCCGGCAGATGGGCCCGGCCTGCCTGGTACACAAGGCGCGGAAGGTAGCAATGCGCGCCACAGCGGTTGCAAATGGTGCCAGTCGTTGGCTAGCCGTCGCTGCGCTCGAGCATGCTGGTGCGGAACGCCATCTTGCGCACGATGGCCGCGAAGGCGCGCGTGGGCGCCGCCTCGCGCGCCTTCGGTGCCCACAGCATGCCGGGCGTGCGCACCGGCGTCGGGCTCTCGAGCCGCACGGTCGCGAGCCCCGAGTTCGGCAGCACCGCGTTGGCCGAGACGATGGCCGCGAGCCGCGTCTTCGCCACCAGGCCCATGATCGGCGCCAGCGTGTTGATCTCGGCCACCACCTGCGGCTCGGCGCCGCAGGAGCGGAAGCACTCGTCGAGCATCTGCCGCGTGGCGAAGCTCGCGGGCAGCAGCGCCATCGGCAGGCGGTGCAGCTCGACCATGCGCAGGCGCTTGCGCCGCGCCAGCGGATGATCGTGCGCCACCACCAGCACCATCTCCTCGTTGTAGAGCGGCTCGAACTGCAGCGGCCCGGGCTGGGCCGGCCGGTAGGCGATGCCGAGGTCGAGCGTGCCCTGCTGCAGCCGCTGGCCGATCAGGTCGGCCGCGAGTTCGTCGACCCTCACGCGCACGCGCGGATAGCGCTGCTGGAAGCCCGCGATGCAGTCGGGAATGAAGCCGAGGTTGAAGGTGTGGGTGGAGCCGATGCGCAGCTCGCCGGCCGCCTCCTGCGGGTCCTCGCGCAGCGCGCCGAGGCCGCGGTCGATCTCCTGCAGCGCGCGCGTGGCGTGGTGCAGGAAGGCCTCGCCGGCCTCGGTCAGCGCCACGCGCTTGCCGATGCGGTCGAACAGCGGCCGGCCCAGCTCCTCCTCGAGCTGCTTGATCTGGTGCGACAGCGTCGACTGCGTGACGTGCAGCCGCTCGGCCGCGCGCGTGAAGTTGAGCGAGCCGGCCAGGGCGCTGAAGTAGCGCAGGTGCCGCAGTTCCATGGAGGCCTTCCGTTGCGTCGAACGATCGATGCCATCGATGGTATCCATGCAAAACCATCATTGTTAAAAATCGGGCCGCCTGCATAGAGTTCGCTCCCATCCCGCGAGGGCATGACACGACACGACAGCAGGAGATACACGAGTGCACAAGGTCCTCAGCGGCATCAAGGTGCTGGAGCAAGGCACGTTCATCACCGGGCCGGCGGCCGGCATGTTCCTGGCCGACCTCGGCGCCGAGGTGGTCAAGGTGGAGCAGCCCGGCAGCGGCGATCCGTTCCGTTCGTTCCGCGGCGGGCTCTACAGCCCGCACTTCCAGACCTACAACCGCAACAAGCGCAGCGTCACGCTCAACCCCAAGCTGGCCGAGGACGCGGCGGTGTTCGACGAGCTGGTGAAGGACTCGGACGTCTACATCCAGAACTTCCGCCCCGGCGCGGCCGAGCGGCTGGGCGCGGGCGAGACGCGGCTGCGCGAACTCAATCCGCGGCTGGTCTACTGCGCCATCAGCGGCTTCGGCCAGACCGGCCCGGCCGCGGCGCGCCCGGCCTACGACACGGTGGCGCAGGCGGCCAGCGCCTTCCTCAAGCTGCTGGTGAACCCGGCCAATCCGCGCGTGGTGGGCCCGGCCGTGGCCGACGCGATGACCGGCTTCTACGCGGCCTACGGCGTGCTCGGCGCGCTGGTCGAGCGCGGGCGCACCGGCCAGGGCCGCAAGGTCGAGGTCTCGATGCTCGAGGCCATGTGCCACTTCAACCTCGACGCCTTCACGCACTACTTCTCCGAGAACGAGATCATGGGTCCGTTCAGCCGGCCCAGCGTCTCGCAGTCGTACGTGCTCGAGTGCGCCGACGGCCTGTGGATCGCGCTGCACATGTCCTCGCCCGAGAAGTTCTGGCAGGGCCTGGCCAACGCGATCGAGCGACCCGACCTGTTCCAGGACGCGCGCTTCGCCACGCGCGAGGGCCGCATCGCGCACCAGAACGACCTGATCGCGCTGCTCGACGGCCTGTTCCGCGCGCGCACGCGCGCCGACTGGTGCGCGCGGCTCGAGGCCGAGGACGTGCCGCATGCGCCCATGTACGACACGCGCGAGGCCATGGAGGACCCGCAGGCGCGCCACCTGCAGCTCGAGGTCAGCGCGCCCCATCCCGAGGGCGGCGACTGGCGCACCATCCGCTCGCCCGTGAGCTTCGACGGCGAGCGCGCGCTCGAGGTCACGGCGCCGCCGGTGCTGGGCGCCGACAACGCGGCGATCGTCGAACCCATACGCCGACGCCTGCAACAGCGCTGACGCATTCCCACCCCAGAAGAAAAGAACGGAGACAAGCCCCATGACCCCATCGAACGCCGACGAACTGACCCGGGCCGCGCTGCAGCGCCTGGACGGCGCGGCCGACCCGCGCTTCGCGCGCATCATGCAGTCGCTGATCGAGCACCTGCATGCCTTCATCCGCGAGGTCGACCTGCAGCCCGCCGAATGGATGGCCGGCATCGAGTTCCTCACCGCCGTCGGCCAGGCCTGCGACGACAGGCGCCAGGAGTTCATCCTGCTGTCGGACACGCTGGGCGCCTCGATGATGGTGGTGATGCTCGACCAGCTGCGCGCCGCCGCGCTGGCCGGCAAGAACGGCGAGGCGCTGCCCGCGACCGAGACCACCGAGGCCACGGTGCAGGGCCCCTACTACTGGGACGGCGCGCCCGAGCTGCCGCTGGGCGCCGACATCGCGCCGGGCGTGCGCGGCGAGCCGGCCTTCTACAGCGGCCGCGTCAGCGACACGCGCGGCGAGCCGCTCGCGAACGCGCTGCTCGACATCTGGTCGGGCGACGGCGAGGGCGTCTACGACATGCAGGTCGAGGGCGCGGGCATGGCGGCGCGCGCGCGCATCCGCACCGACGCCGAGGGCCGCTACTGGTTCTGGTCGATCAAGCCCTCGTACTACCCGGTGCCGGTCGACGGCCCGGTGGGGCGCATGCTCGACGGCATGGGCCGCCATCCGAACCGGCCCGGCCACATCCACATGAAGGTGGCGGCCGAGGGCCACGTGCCGGTGACCACGCACCTGTTCGTCGCGGGCAGCCCCTACATCGACTCCGACGCGGTGTTCGGCGTGCGGCCCAGCCTGCTCGTCGACTTCGAGGCCCATGCGCCGGGCCGCGCGCCCGACGGCCGCGCGCTCGAGCAGCCGTACTGGTCCGCGCACTACGACTTCCATCTGCAACCCGCCACCTCGAACGCCCTCCCATGAAAATCGGCAAATCCACCGTCCCGCGCACCGCCATCTGCACCTCGGACGAACACACCATCGTCGTGCGTGGCCAGGACCTCTGCCGCGACCTGATCGGCCGCGTCTCGTTCTCGGACTACTTCTTCCTGCTGCTCACCGGCCGCCGTCCCGACGCCGCCTGCAGCGCGGTGCTCGACGCCACGCTGGTGGCGATCGCCGAGCACGGCCTGGTGCCCAGCGTGCAGG
>NZ_JBZAYE010000507.1:0-5462 GCF_058244205.1 Variovorax sp. 20P10.2.4 | reverse complement strand
GCCTCGCCGAGGCCGCGGCCGTCGTCGCGCAGCACGATCTCGATGGCATCGCCACCGACCGTCGTGCTGACCGCCGCGCTGACCGCGAGCACGCGTGCGCGTGCGTGCTGCAGCACGTTCGAGATCGCCTCCAGCAGCATGTACTGCAGGTGCCGCGTGGCTTCGTCGGAATCGCAGCGCCAGCGCGGCAGGTTCGCCACCGACCAGTCGAGCGCGAGCCCCGCGGCCTCGATGCGCGGCTGCAGCCGAAAGCGCATGCTCGCGAGCAGCGCGTTGGCATCGCCGGCCGGCAGGTTGATGGCATCGATCGACAGCCGCAGCTGGTCCAGCGATTCGCGCAGGGTCTGCATCACCTCCGACTTGGTGGCCACGCCGCGCTCGAGCTGCAGCATGGCGGTGATCAGGTGCGCGCCGGCGCCGTCGTGCATATCGCGCAGGATGCGCGCGCGCTCGGCCGCCACCGCGCTCGCATGCTCGAGCCGGCGCAGCTCGGCATGCTTGTCGGCCAGCTCGGACTCGCGCAGGCGGATGCGGTCCTCGAGCGACAGGTGGAGCTGGCGCAGCTCCTCGCGCGTGCGCTGGAAGCGGATGCCCACGATGGCGAGGATCGCGAGGCTCACCAGCACGGCCGCGAACTTGGTCCAGCCGGCCTCGTCGAAGCGCTCGACCAAAAGCCGCGCGATCACGCTGTCGCGCACCAGCGCGACCCAGCCCGCGACCAGGATCAGCAGCATCCAGGCGCGCTCGCCGGCCCGGTGGCGCCAGGTCTCCCAGCCCAGCCGCAGCGACAGCGCCAGCCAGCCGGCCACCAGCAGCAGGATCCAGCCGAGCACCCAGTTCTGCGTCTGCTGCAGCGTGCCGAGCGCCAGCGCCACCGGGCCCAGGCCCAGCACGCCCCAGACCAGCCATTGCTCGCGCCGCGGCCGGCCGTGCCAGACCTCCCGGATCACGAGGTAGGTGGCGATGTGGCCGAGCCAGAACACCGCGAGCACCACCTTGAACCAGCTCGGCCAGGCGAGCAGGCCCTCCTCCCACCAGGTGGCGGCGATGCGCAGGCTCCACAGCGCCTCGCACAGCGCGGCCCAGCCGTAGACGGCGTCGCGCTGCTGCGCCCACAGCATCAGGCAGAACACCGCCACCAGCAGGCTGAACAGCGTGATCACGCGCGGCAGGGTGACGTGGCGCCATTCGAGCGCGTCCCACTGCGGCTGCAGCAGGCGCTCGGCACCCAGTCGCACCGGCGCGATGCCGGCGCGGCGCGAGGGATCGGCGCGCACGGCGATCTCGAGCAGGTTCTCGCCGTCGCGCAGCAGCGAGGGCGGCACGCGCAGCCACAGCGGGCGGCGGTTCGACCAGCCGTCGTTGATCTGCTCGAGCTTGCCGGCGGCCGCGATCACCTGGCCGTTGAGCTTCACGCGGTAGGCGTTGCCGATGCGGCTGACGAGCAGCGCCTGCGGCTCGTCGGCATGGCCCGCGGGCGCGGCGAAGCGGATGCGCAGCTGGGCCCAGCCGACGGCGCGCGGCCAGTGGGCGTCCCAGTGCAGCGGCAGCGTGACCTCGGCCGGTGGCGGCGAAGGGCGGCCGACGAAGCGCAGCTGCAGTTCGCCGCGGTCGAGTGCGAGCACCTCGCTGGCGGCGCCTGCCGCAGCGGGTGCCAGCAGCGCGGCGACCAGCACAAGGACGGCGAGCAGCAGACGGCGCATCAGCCCAGCATGCGCCCCAGCAGCCCCATGCGGCTGGCCTCGAACACGGCCTCGCCGCGCGAATGCACCGCGAGCTTGCTGTAGAGGTTCTTGATGTGGCCCTGCACCGTGTGCTTGGTCACGCCCTGCAGGCGCGCGATCTCGCCGTACGAGTAGCCGCGCGAGATCAGCTCCAGCACCTCGGTCTCGCGCGGGGTCAGCATCATGGCGGCGGCCGGGTCGGGCGCGGCCGATGCGGCGGGCTTCGCCTCGCCGCCGCGCACGTGCAGCAGCAGCTTGCGCGCGATCATCGGCGAGATCGGCGAGGCGCCGTGCTTGATGTCGACGATCACCTGGGCGATATCGGCCGGCGAGGAATCCTTCTGGATGTAACCCACCGCGCCCGCGCGCACGCAGTCGAGCACCGTGTCCTCGTCGCCGAAGACCGAGACCACCAGCACCTCGCACGCCGGCTGGCTGCGCACCACCTGGCGCAGCAACTCGAGCGCGTGGCCGTCGGGCAGCGCGAGGTCGGTCAGCAGGATGTCGGCCTGGTGGCTGTCGAACCAGGCCACGGCCTCGGCCATCAGGCCCAGCGAGGCGACCAGCTCGAGCTCGGGATGGGCCGCGATGCAGGCCTCGAAGAAATGCCGGACCTCGGCATCGTCCTCGAGCAATGCGACGCGCCAGCGCAGCGCGGAGGTGGAAGCGGCGGGGGTGGCGGCGGCGTCGGGCATGGCGGTGGCGCCGAGCTTAGTCGGCGCCGCGCGCTTCGCGCCCCCCATTTTCATGGGGTGACCGGGGCGCGTTTCTAGTTTCAGGGCGCCTCGGTGCCGCGGTCGGGCGACGAGCCGCTGCGCACCACGCGCTGGTCGTCGTTGAGCACCGCGGTGAACACCATCGGCGAGTTGGGCGGCTGCAGCCAGCGCCATTCCCATTCGTACTCGCGGCGCAGCGGATAGGGCGTGACCTTGGCCGGCTTGCCGAGCATCTTGCGCAGGTCCTCCATCGCCATGCCGTTCTTCACACGCGCGAAGTTCTCGGGCGTGAGCACCTGGCGCAGCGCGCTCATCTTTCCGTCGGCGCCGATGGTGACCATGTAGTTCTTCTGGCCCTGGGGCTGGCGGTTGTACTCGAACACCCGACCGCCGGGCGCATCCCAGACGTTCTCGGGTTCGCCGAAGCGCGCGCGCACGTCGGCCTCGGTCGACACGCCCTCCTCGAGCTGCTCGATGCGCTGCGAATCGCAGCCCGCGACGAGGGCCGCCGCCACCGCCAGCCACACGGCCGCCACCCCGATCCGCCAGACTCGTACCTGCCCCATGCCGTCCCCCGGTAAAATTCGCGCCCACAAAGGTTCAGTCTATGTCCATCTTCCGCCGCCCCCACTACACCTCCGAGATCACCAGCTTCATCGACGAGATGAAAACCAAGAAGCCGACGCTCGAGGCGGAACAGCGCGCGGGCCGCGCCCTGCTCTGGGACAAGCACCTCGACCGCGGCCTGCTCGAGGAATACGCGGAAGCCCGCGTGCCGCAGCAGCCCTACGTCTACCAGACCCAGGCCAAGTAAGAACATGATGCCGATGCGGCATCCGTCGCCCGCCAATGCTGGGCACGGCGCTACGTTTTCGATAGCGCCTGCCCGATGAGCGGACCGCGCGACGAGGACAGCGACACGCTGGTGGTGGCCATGCCCGAGGTGGTCGACCAGGTCGCGCTCGCCCGGCTCTACGGCGAGCCGCTGTTCGCGATGCCGAAGGACCTGTACATCCCGCCCGAGGCGCTGCAGGTCTTCCTCGAGGCCTTCGAGGGCCCGCTGGACCTGCTGCTGTACCTGATCCGCAAGCAGAACTTCAACATCCTCGACATCCCGATGGCCGCGCTGACGCGGCAATACCTGAGCTACGTCGACGAGATCCGCCAGACCAACCTCGAACTCGCGGCGGAATACCTGCTGATGGCCGCGATGCTGATCGAGATCAAGTCGCGCATGCTGCTGCCGCCCAAGAAGGCGGCCGAGGGCGAGGAAGCCGAGGACCCGCGCGCCGAGCTCGTGCGCCGGCTGCTCGAGTACGAGCAGACCAAGCTGCAGGCCGCCTCGCTCAACGCGATGCCGACCTACGGGCGCGACTTCTGGCGCGCCCAGGTCTACATCGAGCAGTCGCTCAAGCCGCGCTTCCCCGAGGTGGCGGTGGTCGACCTGCGCGATGCCTGGGCCGACATCATGAAGCGCGCCAAGCTCGTGCAGCACCACAAGATCTCGCGCGAGGAACTCAGCGTGCGCGAGCACATGAGCATCGTGCTGCGCCACTTGCAGGGCCAGCGCTTCGTGGAATTCGAGAAGCTGTTCGACATCTCGCGCGGCGCGCCGGTGATGGTCGTGACCTTCATCGCGATGCTCGAGCTGGCCAAGGAAACCCTGATCGAGATCACGCAGGCCGAGGCCTTCGCGCCGATCTACGTGCGGCTGGCCTACTCTCCCGCCTGAAGCGCCATGCGGCCCACCTCCTTCGCGCACCGCCCGGCGGCGCGGCACCTCCCCCTCACCCCGTCGGGCCGGACCGGTGCGCTGCCGCACCACCGATCCTGACCCTCGTCCCTTCCCGCGCGCCATGGCCTCCTCCCTCGATTTCGACGTCCTCATCGTCGGCAGCGGCCTCGCCGGGCTCTCCGCGGCCCTGCTGCTGGCGCCCACGCACCGCGTGGCGGTGCTGACCAAGCGCGCGCTGGCCGACGGCTCCAGCGCCTGGGCCCAGGGCGGCATCGCGGCGGTGCTGGCCGCGGGCGACAGCTTCGACGCCCATGTCGACGACACGCTGGTGGCCGGCGCCGGCCTGTGCGATGCGGCCGCCACGCGCTTCGTGGTCGAGCACGCGCCCGAGGCCATCGGCTGGCTGCGCGAGCTCGGCGTGCCCTTCTCCGAGGAGGACGGCGACCTGCACCTCACGCGCGAGGGCGGCCACAGCCAGCGCCGCATCGTGCACGTGACCGACGCCACCGGCGCGGCCGTGCAGCAGGTGCTGATCGAGCGCGTGCGCCGCACGCCCAACGTGACGCTGTTCGAGCACCACACGCTGGTCGACCTGGTCGCCGGCGAGCGGCTCGGTGCGCCCGAGGCGGGCTGCGCGGGCCTCTACGCGCTCGACGACGCCAGCGGCGAGGTGCTGGCCTTCCGCGCGCCGCACACCATCCTGGCCACGGGCGGCGCGGGCAAGGTCTACCTCTACACCACCAACCCCGACACCGCCACCGGCGACGGCATCGCCGCCGCCTGGCGCGCGGGCTGCCGGGTGTCGAACATGGAGTTCATCCAGTTTCACCCGACCTGCCTCTACCACCCGCATGCCAAGTCCTTCCTGATCAGCGAAGCGGTGCGCGGCGAAGGCGGGCTGCTGAAACTGCCTGAATCGGCGGGAGGCACCCGCTTCATGCCGCAGCACGACGAGCGCGCCGAACTCGCGCCGCGCGACGTGGTGGCGCGCGCGATCGACTTCGAGATGAAGAAGCACGGCCTGGACTGCGTGCACCTCGACATTTCGCACCAGAGCCCGGATTTCCTGCGGGCGCATTTCCCGAACATCCTCGCGCGCTGCGCCGAGCTCGGCATCGACATCACGCGCGAGCCGATCCCGGTGGTGCCGGCCGCCCACTACACCTGCGGTGGCGTGGTCACCGACCTGGCCGGACGCACCGACCTGCCGGGCCTCTACGCGATCGGCGAGACCGCCTGCACCGGGCTGCACGGCGCGAACCGGCTGGCCAGCAATTCGCTGGTGGA
>NZ_JBZAYE010000506.1:0-5482 GCF_058244205.1 Variovorax sp. 20P10.2.4 | reverse complement strand
CCGCCCGCGAAGGCCTCGGTGCCCAGGCGCGCCGCCACGTCGGCGCGATCGAGCATCTGCGTGGCGGCGCCGCGCCGCGCCCATTGCTCGGCGCGCGCATGCATGGCGGCGATGTGCTGGGGCGAATAGGCCACCTGCAGCCAGCCCTTGCGCACCGGCTGGCAGTCGATGCCGTGGCGCTCGATCAGCTCGAACACCAGGTCGGCCGAGCGCGAGACCGCGTCGATCAGCGGCTCGGCGCGCGCGGCGCCGTAGGTCCGCACCAGTTCGTCGGGATCCTGCTTGAGCGTGGGATTGACCTGGCCGCCGTTGCGCCCCGAGGCGCCCCAGCCCGGCTCGTGCGCCTCGAGCACGCAGACCTTGGTGCCGGCCTCGGCCAGGTGCAGCGCGGCCGACAGGCCCGTGAAACCGGCGCCCACGATCAGCACATCGGCGCGCTGCGAACCCGCCAGCGGTGGCGTCGGCGGTGCCGCCGGCGCGGTGGCGGCCCACAGCGAAGGAGGCAGCGTCGATGGCGATGTGGCGATGCTCACGCGCGCACCTCCGCCGACGGATGCAGCACGCGGCGCAGGAAGTCCTGCGTGCGCGCCTGGCGCGGCGCGCCCAGCACCTGCGCGGCCGGGCCTTCCTCGACGATGCTGCCGCTGTGCAGGAAGCACACGCGGTCGGCCACCTCGCGCGCGAAGCCCATCTCGTGCGTGACCACGATCATGGTCATGCCCTCGTCGGCCAGCGCGCGCATCACGCCGAGCACGTCGCCGACCAGCTCGGGGTCGAGCGCCGAGGTGGGTTCGTCGAACAGCATGGCCTCGGGCTTCATCGCGAGCGCGCGCGCGATCGCCACGCGCTGCTGCTGGCCGCCCGAGAGTTGCGCCGGCCAGGCCTGCGCCTTCTCGGCCAGCCCGACCTTGGCGAGCAGCGCGAGCGCCTCCTCGCGCGCCTGTGCCGGGTTCTGGCGCAGCACGTGCACCGGGCCCTCCATCACGTTCTCGATCACGGTGCGGTGCGGGAACAGGTTGAAGCGCTGGAACACCATGCCCATGCGGCTGCGCAGCCGGTGGATGGCGGGTGAGTTCCGGTCCACGCGCTCGCCGAAGGCGCGCACCTCGCCGCCCTCGTACGACTCGAGGCCGTTGATGCAGCGCAGCACCGTCGACTTGCCCGAACCCGAGGGGCCGATCAGGCACACCACCTCGCCCTTGTCCACGCGCAGGCTCACGCCCTGCAGCACGCGGTGCGCGCCGAAGCGCTTCTCGAGGCCTTCGACGTGGATCATGGCTTCCTCCTTCCGGCGCCGAAGCGCGCCTCGAGCCGGCGCAGGCCCCAGACCAGCGGCAGGCTCATCAAGAGGTAGAGCAGCGCGACCAGCGTGTAGACCGTCATGTTCTGGAAGGTGGAGGAGGCGATCAGCTGGCCGGCGCGCGTCATCTCGGCCACCGTGATGGTCGAGACCAGCGAGGAGTCCTTGAGCATCATCACCAGCGTGTTGCCGTAGGGCGGCAGCGCGATGCGGAAGGCCTGCGGCAGGATCACGCGCCGCATGATCAGCGCCGAGCGCATGCCCATGGCCTGGGCGGCCTCGCGCTGGCCCGGGTCGACGGCCTCGATGCCGGCGCGGAAGTTCTCGGCCTGGTAGGCCGAGTAGGCGATGCCCAGCCCGATCACGCCGGCCTGGAAGGCCGTGAGCTGCACGCCGAACTCGGGCAGCACGAAGTAGATGTAGAACAGCTGCACGATGATCGGCAGCCCGCGGATCACGTTGACGATCACCGCGCCGGTCCACGAGACGGCGCGCACCGGCGACAGCTTCATCAGCGCCAGCGCGAGGCCGAGCACGCTGCTCAGCAGGAACGACAGCACGGTGACCTGCACCGTGACCACCGCGCCCTGCAGCAGGATCGGCAGGAAGTCCTGCGCGTGTTGGAGGAACGAGGAGGCCATGGCTCAGCGCGCGCTCAGATGCCCCATTTCTGGACGATCTTCGCCAGCGTGCCGTCGGCCTTGATCGCGGCGATGGCCTTGTTCAGCCGCGCCAGCGTCTCGGTGTCGCCCTTGCGCACCACCAGGCAGACGTCGCCCACATTCACGGGCTTGTAGCTGTCGACCAGCTTCACGCCCGGGAAGGTGTTCTGCCGGATCTGGTAGGCCATGATGGGCTGGTCGCCGAGGCCGGCCTTGATGCGGCCGAGCGAGAGGTCGCGCGTCATGTCGGCCACCGAGTCGTAGCTGCGCACCTCCTTGAAGATGCCCTTCTTGGTGAGCATGTCGAGGAACACGGTGCCGACCTGCGCGCCCACCACCTCGCCCTTGAGCTCGTCGAGCGTGGCGTAGGCGCGGGTGTCGTCGGCCTTGACGATCAGGCCCTCGCCGTACGAATAGACCGGGTCGCTGAAGTCGACCACCTCCTGGCGCGCGGGCGTCTTGAGCATGGCGGCCGAGACGATGTCGATCTTGCGCGCCGTGAGCGAGGGGATCAGCGCCGAGAACACGGTCTGCTGCACGTTGACCGTGAAGCCGCCCGCCTTGCCGACCGCGGTGACGGTGTCGACCATCATTCCCTGGATGCTGTTGCTCTTCACGTCGAGGAAGGTGAAGGGCACGCCGGTGGCGGTGGCGCCCACGTTGAAGCTGGCCGGGGCCGCGCCCTGGGCCGCCGCGAGCGAGGCGGCGCCGGCGATGCAGAGGCCGAGCGCGAGGCGGCGCAGCGGGCGGAGGTGGCGAACGATGCGATTCATGGAAGCACTCCTCAGGACAAGAGAGAGAAAGGAAGGAAGCGAGGTCAACGCAACATGCATGCCAATAATCGATTCGATTGACTCTTTAATCAATAAATGAAAACCACTAGTCGAATTGATCGTATCGATATTCGATATTTCATCGGGCGCTAGCTATACTTCGACCCCATGGACCCCACGACCGCCCCCACCGGGACCGCCGACGACGCGGCGCCCGAGGACAGCCAGAGCCTTCTCTTCAACCAGTCGCTCGAGAAGGGCCTGGCCGTGCTGCGCGCCTTCAGCGCGCGGCGGCGCACCATGACGCTGGCCGACGTGGCCGCGGCCACCGACATCACCAAGAGCTCGGCCCAGCGCATGGTCTTCACGCTCGAGAAGCTCGGCTACCTGCGCAAGCATCCGAAGACGCGGCGCTACCAGCTCACGCCGCGCGTGATGGAGATCGGCTTCAACTACCTCGCGGCCAATGCGCTGATCGACGTGGCGAACCCGTACCTGTCGGAGCTCACCAAGGTGACGACCGAGACCTCCTGCCTCACCGAGCCCGACGGGCTGGACATGGTCTACGTGGCGCGCTTCGTGAGCGCGCAGTTCGTGCCGGTGCACATGCCGATCGGCAGCCGCATCCCGATGTACTGCACCGCCTCGGGCCGCGCCTTCCTGAGCGCGCTGCCCGAGGACGAGGCGCGCGCGCTGATCGAGGCCTCGGACCGGGTGGCCCATACCACCCACACGCTGACCGAGGTCGAGGCGATCCTGGCCACCTTGCGCCAGGCACGGCTGCAGGGCTTCGCGACCAATGCCGAGGAGCTGTTCCTCGGCGACATGACCATCGCCGCGCCGGTGCTCGGCAGCCAGGGCCGGCCCGTGGCCTCGGTGCACGTGGTCGCGCCCACCAGCCGCTGGACGCTGGAGGAGGCGGTGCGCAAGCTGGCGCCCACCCTGCTGCTGTGCGCGCGCTCGCTCACGAGCTCGGCGCGCAGCCTCGATTGAGGCCATACGGTTTCGCGCATTGCGCGGCCGCGGGCAGCCTTTATGCTCGCGCGAACGCAACGCCCCACGGCGCCCCCCATGCGCCAGACCCCACCATGACCGACTTCCGCCCCGCCGCCGACCACCTGCGCTTCGACGCCATTCCCGCCGAGCGCCTGCCCGAGTTGCTGCGCGCCATGCCCAAGGCCGAGCTGCACATGCACATCGAGGGCTCGCTCGAGCCCGAACTGATCTTCGCGCTCGCGCAGCGCAACGGCGTGGCCATTCCCTACGCCAGCGTCGAGGAACTGCGCCAGGCCTACGCCTTCACCAACCTGCAGAGCTTCCTCGACATCTACTACGCGGGCGCGAGCGTGCTGCTGAAGGAGCAGGACTTCTTCGACATGGCCTGGGCCTACCTCGAGCGCGCCGCGGCCGACCACGTGGTCCACACCGAGATGTTCTTCGACCCGCAGACCCACACCGCGCGCGGCGTGGCGATGCAGACCGTGGTCGACGGCCTGCATCGCGCCTGCGTCGAGGCGAAGGGCAAGCTGGGCGTGAGCGCCTCGCTGATCCTGTGCTTCCTGCGCCACCTGAGCGAGGAAGAGGCCTTCGAGACCCTGGAGCAGGCGTTGCCGCATCGCGACAAGTTCATCGGCGTGGGGCTCGACTCGAGCGAGGTCGGCCATCCGCCCGAGAAGTTCGCGCGCGTGTTCGCGCGCTGCCGCGAGCTGGGCCTGCACCTCGTGGCCCATGCGGGCGAGGAAGGCCCGCCCGAATACGTGTGGAGCGCGCTCGACGTGCTGAAGGTGGAGCGCGTCGACCACGGCGTGCAGAGCGCGAAGGACCCGGCGCTGATGCAGCGGCTGGCGCAGGACCGCATCCCGCTGACCGTGTGCCCGCTGTCGAACCTCAAGCTGTGCGTGTTCCCCGACCTCGCGCAGCACAACCTCGGCACCCTGCTCGAGGCGGGGCTGGTCGCCACGGTGAACTCCGACGACCCGGCCTACTTCGGCGGCTACATGAACCAGAACTTCACGCAGACCTTCGAGGCCACCGGCCTGAATGCGCGCCACGCCTGGCAGCTCGCGGCCAACAGCTTCGAGGGCAGCTTCATCGACGAGGCCGCCAAGCGCGCCTACGTGGAGCGGCTCAACGCCGTCTTCGCCGACTTCGGCGCCTGACAGGCACCGGCGGAGGTCGAAGGCGCGCGCGGTGCCAGCAGCGGCACCGCGACCAGCGCGCAACCGGCCGCCGCGAGCCACACCAGCGGCCAGCCCTGCGCCGCCATCAGGTGCGGGATCGAGAACGGCGTGACGAAGCAGACCAGGAACACGCTGGTGTTCGCCATGCCCAGCGCCGTGCCGGCGCGCGCGGCGCCGGCCAGCGTGGCGAGCTCGGTGTAGGCCACGCCGTGCCAGGCCGAGACGCAGATGCCGCTCACGCCCAGCAGCACCACCAGCGCGATGCGCAGCGCCTGCGATTCGGCGGCCACCTGCGCGCCGGTGCAGAACACCAGCAGCGCGAGCAGCGCGAACAGCGCCACGCTGAGGCTGGCGCAGGCGCGCAGGTAGGCCGGCCGGTTGCCGCGCCGGTCGGTCCAGCGCCCGCTCCACACGCGCATCGCCATCGCGCCGGCCTGCAGCGTGACCATGGCGGCGGTGATGGTCGCCAGGCCCGCATGGCCGAAGTCGTGCAGGAACACCGTGCCGAAGGACAGCACCGCGAACTGCGGCGCGCAGAGGATGCCGATGCCCGCGACGATGCGCCAC
>NZ_JBZAYE010000505.1:0-5489 GCF_058244205.1 Variovorax sp. 20P10.2.4 | reverse complement strand
CGTCGCCATGTGCGCCGCGGCCGAGGGCCTGGCCTGCTGGGGACTGGCCGCCTCCATCGCCGAGCTCGACGACCTGGATGCGCTCGAAGACGCGGCGCGGCTGTCGCACCGTCTCGGCTTCGGCGGCACGCCCGCCGTGCATCCCGCGCAGGTGCAGGTCTTCAACCGTGTCTTCGCGCCCACCGAGGCCGAGATCGCGCAGGCGCGCAAGGTGCTCGAGGCGCATGCCCGCGCCGACGCCGAGGGCCTGGGCGCGCTGCGGCTCGATGGCCGCATGATCGATCGCCCGATGGTCGATCGCGCGCGGCGCCTGCTCGCCTGAGCCTTCTTCACACCACAAGACCCGAAACGACGACATCGATGGCGCAACAGATACTCGACGGCATCCAGGTGCTGGACTTCACCACCTACATCGCGGGCCCCTACGGCGCGAGCCTGCTGGGCGACCTCGGCGCCGACGTGATCAAGATCGAGGCGCCCGAGGGCGACCCGATGCGTTACTACCCCTCGACCCTGCCCGGCGAGAGCCGCGCCTTCATCGGCGTGAATCGCAACAAGCGCAGCATCGTGCTCGACCTCAAGCAGCCCGCGGACCGCGAGGCCTGCCACCGGCTCGTGGCGCAGGCCGACGTGGTGCTGCACAACTTCCGCCCCGGCGTGGCCGAGCGGCTGGCGCTGGACTGCGACACGCTGACCGCGATCCAGCCGCGCCTGATCTATTGCAGCTTCACCGGCTATGGCCCCGACGGTCCGCAGGCGCAGCGCCCCGGCTTCGACCAGGTGCTGCAATGCCGCACCGGCATTGCCAAGGCACAGGGCTATCCGGGCGACGAGCCGCGCGTGGTGTGGGGATCGGCCGTGGACTTCTACGGTGCGAGCCTCATCGCCACCGGCATCTGCGCCGCGCTGTTCCAGCGCGAACGCACTGGCCTGCCGCAGCGCGTCGATACCTCGTTGCTGCAAGCGGCGCTCGCGATGCAGGCGGGCCGCATGGTGTGGGCCGAGGGCGAAGGCCCCGGCGTCGACCGCGATCTGCGCGGCGGCGCGCTCTCGGGCATCCACCCCACGCGCGAAGGCTACGTCTACCTGCAGGCCCAGACGCAGCCGTTCTGGGAGGCGCTGTGCGAACTCACGGGCCTCGCGCATCTGGCGCGCGATCCGCGCTTTGCCGACATGCGCCTGCGCAAGGCCAACGAGGCCGAGCTGGTGCCACAACTGCGCGCCGCGCTGATGCAGCACGACGCCCGCGAATGGGAAGCGATCTTCGGAACGCGCGTGCCGTGCACCGTGGTGCGCGGCATCGAGGAGGTGTTCGACGACGAGCAGGTCGCTCACCAGGGGCTGCTGGCGACGCATGCGCATCCCACGCTGGGCAGCTACCGCGCGGTGGTGGAGCCGATCCGCTTCAATGGCGAGCGCGGGGTGAAGCGGGAGGCGAGGGCGCCGATGCTGGGGGAGCATACGGCGCAGGTCGTGGGTGGGGGTGGGTGAGTCGCGGCCTTTTCGCGCGTGACCTGATCGTGGAGGTTGCCGGACATCCATCGTGGGCAGATGTACGGTGGGGCTGCGTAGATCCAGCGGCGATTGCTAGGCCTATGGTCGGCTGCTAGACTGACATTAACGTAAAGCTTAATGGATTCTGCAAAATGGCATTCAAAGCATCGGACATCGTTCCCATCAGTGAAGCGCGCGCTCGCCTCACCGAGCTGGCCGAAGACGTGGTCGGCAGCGGCTCCGAGAAGGTGCTGACCAAGAATGGGGCAAGCTATGTCGCGTTGGTCGACGCACGCCGGCTCGACTACTACCATGCGCTCGAGGCGGAGCACGCCAATCTCGTGCTGGCTGAAGACGCGATCACAGGCCTGCGGGAGGCCTTGAAGGGGCAATTCGTGTCCGACGATGAACTGGATCAAGCCCTCGGTATTGCCGCAGCACCGTGAGCATTCCCGTCAACGCGAGGATCCGGGCCGTTCCCAACTTTCTGGTGTGCCTGCACGCTGCGCGGAGCTTCATGGAAGAGCAGGATGCTGCTTCGGCGTCGGCGCGCTTCAAGAAATTGCAAGCCGAGGTTGTCAAGGCGCGGACTCTGCTGTCATTCGCGCCCACGAGCGGGCGACCCGCTCGATTCCTCGATGCCCAGTCGGGTTGGGGGAGTTTTCAAGCCGAGCAGGCAAAACAGCTTGCTCGCGCACTTGGACGGTTCGAACTTCGAGAGTTGGTGCTGGCCCGCCATGTGATGCTCTACGCCCACTCCGAGCGCGAGGTGGTGTTGCTCTCGATCCGACACGAGCGTCAGCTGGGCTATGGACTGCCCACGAGCCCTGCCTGATGGGTACGGGCAAGACAAAGGTGGCCGTCCGCAGTGGTGGCAGCCTCTTGTTGAGCGGCTCCGCGGGCACGGGATGTTTGGGCTCGCCTGCCACAACGCTTCCCAGCACCAAGACATGACCGCCGACCCCGACCTCAACATCGCCGAGATCCCCTACGAATCGGGAACCATCCGATTCCGCTACGCGAGAGTGATGTCGCCCGACAGGACGCGATGGATCCGGCATGGCTTGTTCGTGGCCTATCACGAGAATGGCACGGTGGTATCGGAAGGCCACTACGTCGACGGGAAGGAAGACGGGCTCTGGCGCGACTTCCATCCCGATGGCCGGCCGGCCTCCGAGGGCCACTATCGCGATGGGCGCGAAGTCGGCGTGTGGCGCTTCTGGAATGCCGACGGGACTGAAGAGCCGAGCGAGAGCCACGACGCTTGAGGGCAGAGGCCGCGCCGAGGCCGTCGATCCCTGCGAGAAGACGACGGTGGCGTGCTGCGTCATGAGCTTCCCTGTTCCGGCCGGCGCTCGCTGCGGCAGCAGGTGATCCCGGCCAAAGCATCCGTCCCATTGGAACCTCTTCCACCCTCCAACCCATTGGAAGATCCTTCCAGCCCCGATCCCCGCCGATCTCGTTGACCCTGCCTGGCGCATCCGTTCGAATGCCTCACGTTTCGAACCCGCACCAACCCATCGCCAGGAGTCACACCCCATGCAAACCCAACGCACCCGCATGACGCGGGACAACACCGCCG
Organism: Variovorax sp. 20P10.2.4; assembly: GCF_058244205.1. Classification (NCBI taxonomy): domain Bacteria; kingdom Pseudomonadati; phylum Pseudomonadota; class Betaproteobacteria; order Burkholderiales; family Comamonadaceae; genus Variovorax; species Variovorax sp. 20P10.2.4. The sequence continues at coordinate 2,413 of NZ_JBZAYE010000505.1, read as the reverse complement.
TTCTGCTCATCGATCACCAGGTCGGCCTGATGACCGGCGTGCGCGACATGACGGTCAGCGACCTCAAGCACAACGTCGTCGGCCTCGCGAAGGCGGCCAAGGTCCTGGGCCTGCCGATCGTCGCGGTGACGACGGCGCGCGACAGCATGTGGGGGCCGACGGCCTCCGAGCTCAAGGAAGCCTTGGGCGGTGGCGAGATCATGGACCGCTCGACGGTCAACGCCTGGGACTACCCGCCGTTCGTGGAGGCCGTGAAGGCGACGAAGCGCGACCATCTGATCATCGCGGGGCTGTCCTTCGAGGTCTGTGCCTCGCTGCCGGCGATCTCGGCGCGCGAGGAGGGCTACCAGCCGATCGTCGCCATCGACGCCTGCGGCACCTTCTCGGCCGCCAAGCGCGAAGCGGGCATCGCGCGCCTGACGACGCTCGGCATCGAGATCTCCGACTACGCGACCTTGATGGTCGAGATCATGGGCGACAACGCCGATCCGAAGGCGCTCGACGTGTATGCCGCGCTCGACATGCCGTTCGCGGTGCTGATGGGCCAGGTGGCCGGAGCGCTGTCGCGATGAGCGCTGCCTTCGACGTCATCGTCGTCGGCGGCGGCTCGGCGGGTGCGGTGCTCGCGCATCGGCTCAGCGCCGATCCCGCGCGCCAGGTGCTGCTGCTCGAGGCCGGCGAAGCCTACCGGCCGAACGTGTTTCCGCGCGACCTCGCGGATGCCGACACGGCCGGCGGGCCCGATGGCCACGACTGGGGCTACCAGGCCGAGACCGGCCTCGCGGGACGCAGCATCCATGCACCGCGCGGCAAGACGCTGGGCGGCAGCTCGGCCGTCAACGCGGCGGTGGCGATGCGCTCGCGGCCCGAGGACTTCGCGAAGTGGCGCGCGCTCGGCATCGAGGGCTGGCAGTGGCCCGAACTGCTCGAGGCCTTCAAGGCGATCGAGAACACGCCCGACGGCGACGACGCGTTGCGCGGTCGCGCGGGTCCGTTGCCGATCCGCAACCGGCGGCGCGACGAGCTGACGCCGGCGCTCAATGGCTTCGTCGATGCGACGGCCGCGCTCGGCTTCGAGCGCGTGGCGGACTTCAACGGCGAGCAGCAGGCCGGCGTCGCGCCGTATCCGCTCAACGTGATCTCGGGGCGGCGCATCAACACCGGCATCGCCTTCCTCGGCGAGGACGTGCGCGCGCGGCCCAACCTCACGATCCGCGGCGGCGTGGAGATCGATCGCGTGCTGTTCGAGGAAGGCCGCGCGGTGGGCGTGGTCGATGCCGAGGGCCGGAGCCATCGCGCGGGCCAGGTGATCCTCAGCGCGGGCGCCTTCGGCAGTCCGGCGATCCTCCTGCGATCGGGCATCGGTCCCGCGCCGCACCTGGCGTCGCTGGGCATTCCGCTGGTGGCGGAACTGCCGGTGGGGCAGGGCCTTCAGGAGCATCCGTTCTATTACAACGTCTACGCGCTGACGCCCGAGGCGGCCGGCATGCATCCCGCGGCGGGCGCGATCCTCTGGGCCGCGTCCTCGCAGGCCGAGCCCGGCGACCTCGACCTGCACATCTCGGCCACCCACCTGTTCGATCCGGCGCTGAGCCCCACGGGCGGCGCGATCGTGCTGGCGGTGTCGGTGACGCAGCCCGAGGCGACCGGAAGCCTCGAGCTGGCCGACCGCGATCCGCGCAGCGCGCCGCGCATCCGCTACAACCTGCTGGGCACGCCACGCGACATGGCGCGCATGCTCGAGGCCGTGCGGCTGTCGCGCGCGATCGGGCGGCAGTCGCCGTTCGCGCAGATGGTTGCGGCCGAGATGGCGCCGGGGCCTGAGTTCTCGGATGGCGACGACCTGCAGCGCGCGATCGAGCAGCAGCTCGACGGCTATGCGCACCCGACCTCGACCTGCCGCATGGGGCCGCCCGGTCAGAGCGTGGTCGATGGCGGTGGCCGCGTGCATGGCGTGCCGGGCCTGTTCGTGATCGATGCGTCGATCATGCCCAGGGCACCGAGCGCGCCGCCCAACATCACCACCATGATGATGGCCTGGCATCTCGCGGGCCATGGCTTCGGAGTCCGCTGATGGCCCTCGTTCCCATCGATCCCCAGGACATCGCCGCCGCGCGCGCGCTGCGCCTCGAGTTCGGCCGCTTCTGGTCCACCGCGCCCGGCACGCCGCGCGACATCTACGACCGCTTCATCGCGCAGACGCCCACCGCTTCCGAAGTCGCGGCGCGCGAGGCCGTCGACGAAGCCGCTTCCGGCTGGTGGGTGGAGCCCGCGCAGGCCGTGCCCGGGCGCGCGCTGCTGTTCATCCATGGCGGCGGCTATGGCCTGGGCCATGCGAGCGCCTATGTAGGATTGGCCAGCCAGCTCGCGGCACGCACGCGCGTGCCGGCCTTCGTGCTCGAGTACCCGCTGG
>NZ_JBZAYE010000504.1:0-5489 GCF_058244205.1 Variovorax sp. 20P10.2.4 | reverse complement strand
CGAACCGACCTTCTTCTTTGCCGATTCGCAGCTGCGGCGCGTGGAGTACGCGGCTTCGGCGCAGGGCCTGCCCGATGGCGGCGGCGCGGCCTTTGCAGAACTGCTGCAGTGGGGCCGTGGCGCCTTCGGTGCCGAGCTCGCGGCCAACGATCCGGGCAGTGCCTATGCGGCCTGGAGCAGCGGCGAGATGGATGTCTACGTGCAGCGCGTGGGCGATCCGCGCCGCGCCAGCGTGCGGCTGGTCTACAAGCAGCGCCAGCTGCGCGACGGCAGCGAGCTGTGAAGCCGTGAGTTGGCGGCCTCAGGCCGTCTTGAGCATCCCGCGTTCCTCGATGAAGCGCACGACCTCGGCCACGCCGGTCAGGGTCTTGAGGTTGGTCATCACGTAGGGCTTCTGGCGGCGCATGCGCTGCGTGTCCTGTTCCATCACGTCGAGGTTGGCGCCCACGTAGGGCGCGAGGTCGGTCTTGTTGATGACGAACAGGTCGCTCTTGGTGATGCCGGGGCCGCCCTTGCGCGGGATCTTCTCGCCCGCGGCCACGTCGATGACGTAGATCGTGAGGTCCGAGAGTTCGGGGCTGAAGGTGGCCGCGAGGTTGTCGCCGCCCGATTCGACGAACACCACGTCGGCATCGGGAAAGTCCTCGAGCATGCGGTCGATGGCCTCGAGGTTGATCGAGGCATCCTCGCGGATCGCGGTGTGTGGGCAGCCGCCGGTCTCCACGCCCATGATGCGTTCGGCCGGCAGCGCGCCGGCCACGGTCAGCAGGCGCTGGTCTTCCTTGGTGTAGATGTCGTTGGTGATCGCGACCAGGTCGTAGCTGTCGCGCATCGACTTGCAGAGCATCTCCAGCAGCGTGGTCTTGCCCGAGCCGACGGGGCCGCCGATGCCCACGCGCAGCGGCGGCAGCTTCTTGGTGCGGTTGGGGATGTGGTGCAGGGCGGAGGTCATGGTGGGTGCGTGAAGGAAAAAATCTAGCTGCGGAAGAGCCGCGAATACTGGGTTTCGTGCCGCGCCGACAGCACGGCCAAGAGCGGCGCGAAGGCCTGCCGATCGTCGTCGGACAGCTGCATCGCATGGTTCACGGCCGCGGGAATCTCCTGCGCGAGCCGCCCGAGGATGCGCTGTCCCGCGCTCTGCCCGAGCGGCACGGCCTTGACCGCGGCCGCGACCATGTTCTCGGCCCAGCCGAAAGCAAAGGCCAGGCAGCCGTCGTGCACCGAAGCACCCGAGCGGTGGGCCGCGAACGCGAAGGCCACGGGATAGCTCGCGGGCAGGCCGGCGAAGACCTCGGCCGTGTCGGCATGGTGCAGCTTGAGCCATTCGACGAAGGAGCGGCCCATCTGTTCGGTCTGCAGGAAGAACTCGGCCGATTCGCGGGTTTGCAGCACCCAGTCGTTGAGCACGTGGACGCGCTGTTTGTCGTCGGCGCGCCAGGCGGCGATGGCTTGCGCGACCAAGGCGAGGTCGCCGCGCGCGAAGCTCAGGTGCAATTGGTCGGACAGCCATTCGGCGGCGCTGGCCTCGGTGTCAACGCCGGCCCATTCGACGGCGGCCTCGACACCTTCGGAGTACGAGAAGCCGCCGACCGGGAGGGCGGGGGAGGCTAGCCAGATGAGCAGGAGGAGGCTTTGGGGTTCTGGCATGTCAGTGCGGTGTCGACTTGCCTTCCGGGACGCGTGTGTTCGGGGCGCGTGCACAGGACAGCGGGTACTTCCCTCCGCGAATGTCCCCCGCCCTTCGGGCTCCTCCTTTATTTCGCTGCGGGAAGCACCCACTGCCCTGTGCACGGAGACGCTGCGGTGGTGCCGGCCGATCGAGCGCAGCGCGTCTGGCGCACGTCGATGGGGTACTCCCCGCAGCGAAATAAAGGAGGAGCCGAAGGCGGGGGACATTCGCGGAGGGGAGTACCCCATCGGCGTGCGCCCGCCCCGACCGAAACAAGCCGGCCCGATCCGAAAACCCACCCCCCATCTCAGTGAGAGTGCCCATGGTCATCGAGCAGCTCCGGCGCCAGCACCAGCGGCTTCGGCCCCGAAGAATGCGCATGACCATGCGAGTGGTCATGGTCATGGCTGTGCCCACCCCCATGCGAATGCTCGTGCGACCCATAGGCCCCGCCCTCGGGTTCGAAAGCCTCCTCGACCGCCACCACGATCAGGTGCATCGACCGCAGCATGTCGGCCAGCACATGGTCGGGTTCGATCTTCAGGTGGTCGGGCTTGAGCTCGATCGGCACATGACGGTTGCCCAGGTGGTAGGCCGCGCGCGTCAGATCGAAGGGCGTGCCGTGGGCCGTGCAGTGCGTGATGCGCAGCACCGGCTGTGGCGCCGCGATCACGCGCACCAGCGAACCGTCTTCCGCCACCAGCACGTCGCCGCCGCGCACGGCCGTGCCGCGCGGCAGGAACACGCCGATCTGCCGGCCCTGCGAATCGGTGGCGTCGAAACGGCTTTTCTGGCGCACGTCCCAGTCGAGTTCGATGGTGGCGGCGCGCTTGAGCAGCACGGGCGCGAGGCCGCGGCCCTGGGGCATGAGTTTGTTGGCGGTGAGCATGGTGCGGTGGGACGCGTGGCGCGTCTGAAGACAGGAACGATGCTTTCAAGGATACGCAGCCTGTCAAGCCGGCGTGCCGCGCCGGACTTTCGGGCCTTGTCTCAGAACAGGAAGTAGCGCTGCGCCATCGGTAGCAGCTTCGCCGGCTCGCAGGTCAGCAACTGCCCGTCCGCGCGCACCGCATAGGTCTGCGCATCGATCTCCATCTTCGGCGCATAGCCGTTGTGGATCAGGTCCTTCTTGCGCACGTTGCGGATGTTCTTCACCGCCGCCAGGTTCTTCGCCAGCCCGTAGCGCTCCTTGATGCCCGCGGCCAGGCCGGCCTGCGAGACGAAGGTCAGTGAGCCCTTCGCGAGCGAGCCGCCATAGGCGCCGAACATCGGGCGGTAGTGCACCGGCTGCGGCGTCGGGATCGAGGCGTTGGGGTCGCCCATCGCGGCCATCGCGATGCTGCCGCCCTTGATGATGGTGAAGGGCTTCACGCCGAAGAAGGCAGGCTTCCACACCACGATGTCGGCCCACTTGCCGACCTCGATCGAGCCGACCTCGTGCGCGATGCCGTGCGCGATCGCGGGATTGATCGTGTACTTGGCCACGTAGCGCTTCGCGCGGAAGTTGTCGTTGCGCGCGCTGTCCTCGGGCAGCGTGCCGCGCTGCAGCTTCATCTTGTGCGCGGTCTGCCAGCAGCGCAGCACCACCTCGCCCACGCGGCCCATCGCCTGGCTGTCGGAGCTGAACATGCTGATCGCGCCGAGGTCGTGCAGCACGTCTTCTGCGGCGATGGTTTCCTTGCGGATGCGCGACTCGGCGAAGGCCAGGTCTTCGGCGATGCCCGCGTCGAGGTGGTGGCACACCATGAGCATGTCGACGTGTTCGTCGAGCGTGTTCACGGTGTAGGGCATGGTGGGGTTGGTCGACGAGGGCAGGAAGTTCGCCTCGCCCACCACGCGCAGGATGTCGGGCGCATGGCCGCCGCCCGCGCCCTCGGTGTGGAAGGCGCAGATCGCGCGGCCGCCCACGGCCGCAATCGTGTTCTCGACGAAGCCCGACTCGTTGAGCGTGTCGCTGTGGATCGCCACCTGCGTGTCGGTGGCATCGGCCACGTCGAGGCAGTTGCTGATCGCCGAGGGCGTGGTGCCCCAGTCCTCGTGCAGCTTGAGGCCGATCACGCCGGCCTCGATCTGCTCGTGCAGCGCGCCGGGCAGGCTGGCGTTGCCCTTGCCCAGGAAGCCGAGGTTCATCGGGAACGCGTCGGCCGCCTGCAGCATGCGCTCGATGTGCCAGGGCCCGGGCGTGGAGGTGGTCGCGAAGGTGCCGGTGGCGGGGCCGGTGCCGCCGCCCAGCATGGTGGTCACGCCCGAGGCCAGCGCCTCCTCGATCTGCTGCGGGCAGATGAAGTGGATGTGGCTGTCGATGCCGCCGGCGGTGACGATGTTGCCCTCGCAGCTGACGATCTCGGTGCCCGGGCCGATCACGATATCGACACCCGGTTGCACGTCGGGATTGCCGGCCTTGCCGATGGCGGCGATGCGGCCGTCCTTCAGGCCGATGTCGGCCTTGACGATGCCCCAGTGGTCGAGGATCAGCGCGTTGGTGAGCACCGTGTCGACGGCACCCTGCGCGCGCGTGCGCTGCGACTGCGCCATGCCGTCGCGGATCGTCTTGCCGCCGCCGAACTTGACCTCCTCGCCGTAGCCGCCGGCGCGCAGCGTGTAGTCGGCCTCGACCTCGATCAGCAGCTCGGTGTCGGCCAGCCGCACGCGGTCGCCCACCGTGGGGCCGAAGATTTCTGCGTAGGCGCGCCTGCCTATGGTTGCCATGTCGTTCCTTGTCTTGCGGGGGAGGCCGCGGGCCGGTTCTCGGCGGGGCCGGTGAAATTCAGCAGGTCGCGCATCGAGGCGACCGCCAGCGCCATGAACGCGAGGGCGCACAGGCGGTGCGTCACGCCGGCCCAGCGCGATGCCGAGCGGCCGAAGAGCCTGGCGACGAGGCCCGCGCAGACGAAGCACCAGAGCACGGAGGCCGCCATGAAGCCGGTGAAGAAGACGGCGTAGTGGGCGGTGGTCGGCCGGTCCATGCCGAGGCCGGCCATGGCGCTGCCGAGCGCGGCCCAGTAGGCCAGGTTCTGGGGATTGGTGGCGGAGAGGATCACGCCCGAGCGCAGCGCCCGCTTCGCGGGCACGGCCTGCGCGCGCTCGATGCCGGCATCGCGCTTCGCGGCGCGCCAGCTGTCGGCCGCGAGCCAGGCGAGATAGAGCACGCCGGCGATCCCCAGCGGCCAGCGCAGGGCATCGATCTGCATCAGCGCGCCCGCGCCGGCCAGGCCCAGCACGGCCCACAGCGCGTCGCCGACCAGCGAGCCCACCTGGACGGCGAAGGCCGGACGGAAACCGCCCTGCAGTCCCTGGCGCACGGTTTCCGCGAACACGGCCCCCGGCGCGGCATTGAACACCAGGCCCAGCAGAAAGGCGGAGAGCGCGAGTGACAGCATGCCGGCGCCCGCTCAGAGCTTGCCCTGAACCAGTCCGCGGAAGCCGTAGACGATGCGGTCGCCCGAGAAATCGACCAGTTCGACCGTGCGCTGCTGTCCCGGCTCGAAGCGCACCGCGGCGCCCGAGGCGATGTTCAGGCGCATGCCGCGCGCGGCCTCGCGGTCGAAGCCGAGGGCGCCGTTGGTTTCGGCGAAGTGGTAGTGCGAGCCGACCTGGATCGGCCGGTCGGCCGTGTTCTGCACCACCAGCGTGAGGGTGCGACGGCCCGGGTTGAGCGTGTGGTCGCCGTCGTCGGTGAGGATTTCGCCGGGGATCATGGACCGGGGCCTCGCCTCAGATCGCCTGCGCCAGCAGCGTGGCGCCCAGGCTGACCACCGCGGCGCCCGCGATGCGCGGCAGCCAGGCGTTGGCATGGCGCAGCGCCCAGCCCAGCGCGATG
>NZ_JBZAYE010000503.1:0-5495 GCF_058244205.1 Variovorax sp. 20P10.2.4 | reverse complement strand
ATTCGCCGCTCGAGGCGGCCGCGCTGCTGGGCGGCGCGCTGCTCTCGTTCGGGCTCTTCATCTGGTGGCAGCGGCGGCTGGCGGCCGCGGGCGGCACGCCGCTGATGAACCTCGCGCTGTTCGGCTACCGCCAGTTCGCGATGGGCAGCGTGGTCGCCTTCATCTACGGCACGGCGCTGTTCGGCTCCACCTACCTGCTGCCGGTCTACATGCAGGTCGGGCTGCACCTGTCGGCCTCGCACGTGGGCACGATCCTGCTGCCGGCCGGCTTCGTGCTGGCGGCCACCATCGCGGGCGTGGGCCGGCTGGCCGACCGGCAGCCGACCTGGGCACTGGTGAGCATCGGGCTGGCGCTGCTGGCGGCCTCGTTCGCGCTGATGATGCTGCTGCGCGCCGACAGCGCGCTGTGGCTGCTGGTGGCCTTCGCGATCGTCGGGCGCATCGGGCTGGGCTTCATCCTGCCCTCGCTGAACCTGGGCTCGATGCGGCCGCTGGCCAAGCCGCTGATCCCGCAGGGCGCGAGCGCCATCAACTTCGTGCGCATGCTCGGCGGCGCGGCCGGCGTGAGCCTGTGCGCCATCGTGCTCGAGTGGCGGCTGGCGGCGCACGGCGACTCGCTCGCCAACCCGCAGACCAGCCCGGCGCGGCTGGCAGCCTTCGACGAGGTGTTCGCGATGCTGGCCGGCCTGTGCGCGCTCGCGATCTGCGCGGCCTGGCAACTGCGCATCCGCGCGAATCCCGGCGACGCGCCCCGCAAGCCGGGGTAAACCCCTGCGGGCAAACACCCGCCCATCGATTTCAATTGTTATCAGTTGTATCGATTGGACGGTTTTCTCCCATGCATCGTCGGAACTTCATGGCCGCCTCGGCGGCCGCGGCCAGCCTTGGCCTTTTTTCCGTGGCCCGCGCGGCCGAGAACGGGGTCACTGACACCGAGGTGGTGCTCGGCCACACCGGCATCCTCAGCGGCCCGCTGGGCGCGCCGATCAAGGTGGTGATGGCCGGCGCGGGGCTGGCCTTCGACGCCGTCAACGCGCAGGGCGGCGTCTCGGGCCGCAAGATCCGGCTGGTGTCGCTCGACGACGAGCTCTCGCCCGAGAAGGCGGTGGCCAACTACGAGAAGCTGCTCGGCGAGCACCGCGCGTTCGCCTTCTTCGGCTGCGTCGGCTCGGCCACCACCGCGGCCGCGGCCAAGGTGCTGTCGCAAAGCGGCGCGCCGATGGTCGCGGGCTACGCGGTGTCGGATTCGGCGCGCGAGAAGGTCATGGGCTCGGGCTACTTCGTGCGCGCCACCTTCGCACGCGAGGCGCAGGCGCTGGTGCAGCACCTCACGACCATCGGCGTGACGCGCATCGCCTCGGCCTGCCTCGACAACCCGGGCGGCGCCGAGGTCACGAAGCTGGTCGAGGCCGCGCTCGCGGCGCACCAGCTCAAGCCGGTGGCGGCCGTGGCGGTCAAGGGCGACGGCTCGACCAACGCCGCCATGGGCAAGGCGCTGGCCGACAGCAAGGCGCAGGCGGTGATCATGTACCTGGGCGGCGCCATCGGCGGCGAGGTGATGAAGAGCGCCTGGGACGCGGGCGGGCGGCAGATGTTCTACGGCATGTCGATCGTGCCGGGCGACGTCACGGCCAAACTCGTGGGCGACAAGACCAGCGGGCTGGCGATCTCGCAGGTGGTGCCCTATCCCTGGAGCGAGGTCGAGCCGGTGGCGCGCGACTACCGCCAGCTCGCCGAGCGCGCCAAGGTCGACATCGGCTACCTGAGCTTCGAGGGCTACGTGAACGCGCTGGTGATGATCGAGTCGCTGCGTCGCGCCGGGCGCGACCTCACGCGCGCACGGCTGCATGCGGCGCTCAAGGCGATGAAGCTGCGCATCGCCGGCATGGAGCTCGACTTCACCGGCGCCAGCAACACCGGCTCGCGCTTCATCGAGATGGTCCGCGTGACCAAGGAAGGCCGCTTCCTGCGCTGAAGCGGAAGCAAACCCGGGCGCTCGGGTAAGCGGGGGCGGTGTCTAATGGCCCCCATGTGTCAATTGCTAGGGATGAACTGCAACACGCCGACCGACGTGACCTTCAGCTTCACGGGGTTCGCGCAGCGCGGTGGCCGCACCGACCACCACGCCGATGGCTGGGGCATCGCCTTCTTCGAGGACCGCGGCCTGCGCCATTTCGTCGACCACCAGCCGGCCTGCGAGTCGCCGGTGGCCGAGCTGATCCGGCGCTACCCGATCCAGAGCCGCAACGTCATCGCCCACATCCGCAAGGCCACCCAGGGCGAGGTCAACCTGCAGAACTGCCACCCCTTCGTGCGCGAGCTGTGGGGCCGCTACTGGGTGTTCGCGCACAACGGCGACCTGAAAGACTTCCGCCCGCGGCTGCACGGCAACTTCCACCCGGTGGGCAACACCGACAGCGAGCACGCCTTCTGCTGGCTGATGCAGGAGCTCGCGAAGTCGCATGCGGGCGTGCCGAGCGTCGAGGAGCTCACGCTCACCTTGCGCGAACTCGCGCCCCAGCTCGCGCGGTACGGCACCTTCAACTTCATGCTCTCGAACGGCCAGGCGCTGTGGGCCCATGCCTCCACCCACCTCTGGTACGTGGAACGGCGCCATCCCTTCGTGACCGCGCAGCTGTCGGACGAGGACCTCGAGATCGACTTCGCCCAGCACACCACGCCCAACGACCGCGTCGCGGTGGTGGTGACCGCGCCGCTGACCACCAACGAGGAATGGACCGCGTTCGAGCCGGGCGAGCTGCACGTGTTCGTGGACGGGCGGCGCTCGGAGCATTGACGTACCGGTCGGTGCGGCATGCGGGCAACGGGTTCGCCGGATCTCGGCTGAAGACCCCTCGAATGAAACGTTTTTTCTGACACATTTTTGCAACACTGCAAGAAAGTATCGGAATCCATTAGGAGTGCGTTAACAATAACGGTTCTCATTTGCGTGAAAACGAACCGTCCATGTCCGCCTCCTCCGCCCTTCTCCGCGCCAGCCTCCGCCCGACCGTCGCCGCGACGCTGCTCGCCCTCCATGCCCTGACGGCCTCGGCGCAGAGCGCCGCGCCGGCACCGGCTGCCGCGACCGCTCCCACCGCCCCCGGCGCCGCGCTGGGCACCATCACCGTCGAAGCCAGCGCCGATGCATCGGCCGAAGGGCTGACCAAGCCCTACGCGGGCGGCCAGGTGGCGCGCGGCGGCCGCGCCGGCATCCTGGGCACCCGGGACATGATGGAAACGCCGTTCTCGAGCAACAACTACACCAACGAGCTGATCCAGAACCAGCAGGCCCGCAGCGTGGCCGACGTGCTGCAGAACGATCCCTCGGTGCGCGTGGCGCGCGGCTTCGGCAACTTCCAGGAGTCCTATTTCATCCGCGGCTTCATCGTCAATTCCGACGACATCGCCTACAACGGCCTGTACGGCCTGCTGCCGCGCCAGTACATCGCTTCCGAGCTGTTCGAGCGCGTGGAAGTGTTCCGCGGCGCGAGCGCCTTCCTCAACGGCGCGGCGCCCACGGGCGGCGGCATCGGCGGCACCATCAACCTGCTGCCCAAGCGCGCGCCGAACGAAGCGCTCACGCAGTTCACGCTCGGCACCGCGAGCGGCTCGCAGTCCTATGCCGCGACCGACATCGCGCGCCGCTTCGGTCCCGACGACAGCGTGGGCGTGCGCGTGAATGCCGTGCACCGCGACGGCGGCACGGCGGTGAACGGCGAAGGCGTCAAGCTCGACGCGCTGGCGGTCGGTCTCGACTGGCGCAGCCGCGACGCGCGCATCTCGGCCGACATCGGCCACCAGGAGCACCGCCTGCGCAACACGCGCCCCAACGTCACGCTCGGCAGCGCCGTCACCGTGGTGCCCAAGGCGCCCGACAACGACACCAACTTCGCCCAGCCCTGGACCTATTCCTACGAGCGCGACACCTTCGGCTCGGTGCGCGGCGAATACGACATCACGCCGAACATCACGGCCTGGGCCGCGGCCGGCGCGCGCAGCAGCTACGAGAACAACTCGCTCGCGGGCCCGACGGTGTCCAACGGCCTGACCGGCGCCTTCACCACCAGCCGCTTCGACAACACGCGCGAGGACAAGGTCAAGACCGCCGAGCTCGGCATCCGCGGCAAGGCGCGCACCGGCAGCGTGGGCCACGAGTGGGTACTGGGCTACTCCTACTTCGACCTCGACAAGAAGAACGCCTACGGCCTGGGCCTGGGCACCGGCGGCACGCTCGCCAGCAACATCTACTACCCGCGCGGCTACCTGCCGACGCAGCTCACCTACCTGGGCAACAACCTCGCGAGCCCGCGCCTGAACGGCACCATCACGCTCAAGAGCGTGGCGATCGGCGACACGATGTCCTTCCTGGACGACCGCCTGCTCGTCACGCTCGGCGTGCGCCGCCAGTCGATCGAGACCAGCGACATCAGCTACCAGATCGTGAGCGGCGGCAAGCTGACCTCGGCCGGTGGTACCGTCACCTCGTACGACCAGAGCCGCACCAGCCCGGTGGCCGGCATCGTGTTCAAGGCGCGCGAGGACCTGTCGGTCTACGCGAACTACATCGAGGGCCTGTCGCCCGGCGAGAGCGCTCCCGCGCAATCGAACGGCCAGCCGGTGCTCAACGCCGGCCAGTCGCTGCGTCCCTACGTGTCGAAGCAGAAGGAAATCGGCGTCAAGTACGACGCCGGCCGCATCGGCGGCAGCCTGGCGCTGTTCAGCACCGCCAAGCCGCGCGCCTTCGTGGCCAACGGCTCGTTCCAGGCCGGCGGCGAGGACCGCCACCGCGGTGTCGAGCTCAATGTCTTCGGCGAGGCGACCAAGGGCCTGCGCGTGCTCGGCGGCGTGACCTGGCTCGACGCCAAGCAGAAGGAAACGGGCAGCCTCACCACCGATGGCAAGCGCGTGATCGGCGTGCCGAAGGCGCAGGGCAGCATCGGCGTCGAATGGGACGTGCCGGGCGTGCAGGGCCTGTCGCTCAACGGCCGCGTCGTGACCAGCGGCTCGAGCTACGCGGATGCGATCAACACGCTGCGCGTGCCCGGCTGGACGCGCCTGGACGTGGGTGCGCGCTACGTCACCGAAGTCGGCAACGGCAAGCTGCTGACCCTGCGCGCGCGCATCGAGAACGTGGCCGACCGCAACTACTGGGCCTCGGTGGGCGGCTATCCGGGCTCGGGCTACCTGGTGCTGAGCAACCCGCGCACCTTCAGCCTGTCGGCCACGGTCGACTTCTGATAGGCGATCCCGGCTTCCTCGGGATCAAAAAAAGGCGCCCGGGGCGAAGATCGCCCCGGGCGCCTTTTTCATGGTCCTCAGGCCGCCTGCTTCAGATGCGCCTCCAGCGCATCGACGAACATCGCCGGCACGTCGAACCCGGTCTGCTCCGTGATCTCCTGGAAGCAGGTCGGGCTGGTCACGTTGATCTCGGTCACCGAGTCGCCGATCACATCGAGGCCGATCAGCAGCAGCCCGCGCGGCGCGAGCGCGCG
>NZ_JBZAYE010000502.1:0-5512 GCF_058244205.1 Variovorax sp. 20P10.2.4 | reverse complement strand
CATCGAGCGCGAGCCCGAACGAGACGAAGGCCGAATAGCAGTCGATCAGGCGGGCCATGAAGACACGCGCGCCGGCTCAGGCCGCGGCGAGGCGCGCAGGCAGCGCCGGGCGCCGCACGAGAGATGCCCTGCACCGGCGCCTGCTTCGTTGGCACATGCCCATGTCTCGCTTCCTTCGGGTTGGCGATCATTCTTCTCAGCGGCCCCGGGGGGCGCCATATCGCTTGGGGCCTATGCCGTTCGTGGAGCGCGCCAGCCTTGCTGCGCGGGGCATTCGCCGGTATCGTCGGCGGTCGCTGAGTCAATGCACGCTGGGGCGAGCTTCGTGACCCCTTCTCAAGCGTTGAAAGGCCTTAAGTCATGAAAATTCTGATCGCCGACGACCACCGGCTTGTCATCGAAGCGGTCAAGGCCAAGTTGTCCGAGCTGGAGCCCGGCATCGAGTTCGTGCTGGTCATGAGCGTCGACGAGCTGCTCGCCGGTGCCACCGACGACCTCGACCTGGCATTGATCGACCTCAACATGCCCGGCGCCGACGGGCAGGCCCACATCGACGAGATCCGCCGCCGCCATCCGGCCGTGCCGGTGATCGTGCTGTCGGGCTACGAGGACCCGGCCATCATGCGCGCCGCCCTCGAGCGCGGCGTGCTCGGCTTCATTCCCAAGGCCTATTCGCCCGAGGTCATGCTGTCGGCCGTGCGGCTGGTGCTGGCCGGCGGCGTCTACGTGCCGCCGATGATGCTGACCGCGCTGCCGCCCGGCATCGTGGCCGGCGTGGCGCCGCAGCCCGGCGCCGACACCGCGCGCGCGCCGGCCTCCTCGCAGACGCTCGAGCACCTGCGCAACGTGCTGACCGAACGGCAGGTCGAGGTGCTGCAGCTGCTGTCGCAGGGCAAGCCCAACAAGCTGATCGGCCGCAGCCTCGGCATCAGCGAGGGCACGGTCAAGATCCACCTCGCGGCGATCTTCCGCGCGCTCAACGTGCGCAACCGCACCGAGGCGGTGGTGGCGGCGCAGGCCTTGACCGAAGCGCAGGCCTGACCCAGGCCCGAGACCGTTCGGGCCGCCCCTCTCGTTTCAGCGCCGTTGCGCCGCCTGCGCCACCGCGCGCGGCACCTTCACCCGCATGTCGAGCAGCATCTGCCCCATGCCCTTGCCCAGCGGGTCCATGCGCATCGACGAGGGCCCGCCGCCGTCGAGCGCCCCGTGCAGCAGCAGGTTCATCGCCGCGATGCCCGGCAGGTAAAAGCGCTCGACCTTGCCGTGCACCAGGTGCGCGAAGTAGGCGCCCACCGCCTCGGGCGTGACGCGCGACCACAGCAGCGGCAGCCACTCGGGCCGGCGCGCCACCAGGCCGATGTTCGAGAGGTCGCCCTTGTCGCCGCTGCGGGCCCAGGCCAGGTCGATGAGCCGCAGCTCGACCTGTTCGCCGCCGTCGTCGGCGAAGGGCGGCGGTTCCGCCATCGGCGGCGCGGCACCATCGCCCGCGTCCGGCGGGATCGCCACGGCCTGCCGCTCGCCGTCGATCGCGAACGACACCGGCACCTGGTCCTTGGCGAGCAGGAACGCGAAGGGCTTGACCAGCGGCGACACCGAGGGCCGGCCGCCGCCGGGCCCCGTGGTGCCCGGCGACCACGAGGTGCCCGCGGGCGCGATCTCGCGCGCGAAGATCTCGAGTGCGGCCTTCTGCGGATGGTCGACCGCCACGCGCATCATCGCCTCGCGCACGCCGTGGGTGCGCGTATGCGGACCGTAGAGCGTCTCGGCGCCGATCGCCTCGATGTGGCTGCGCGTGAAGGGCGGCAGGCCCAGGCGCGCGAGGATGCCGCCGGTGCGCTCGAGGATCGCCTCGGCCGTGCGCCGCGCCTTGCGCTCGGCGTCGATGCCCACGATCACCAGGCTGCCCGCGCAGCGGAAGCCGTCGAGCTGCGTGGCCGAGACCTTGTAGGCCGGGGTCGGCGCGCGGCCGCGCGCGGGGCCCACGCGCACGCGGTCGGGGCCCTCCTGCTCGATCGTCACGGCGCGGAAATCGCAGCTCACGTCGGGCAGCAGGTAGGCGCCGGGGTCGCCGATCTCGTAGAGCAGCTGCTCGGCCACCGCGGCGCGGATCACCTTGCCGCCCGTGCCCTCGGGCTTGGTCACGACGAAGCTGCCGTCGGCCTGGCATTCGACGATCGGGTAGCCGATGTTCGCCCAGTCGGGGATGTCTTCCCAGTCGGTGTGCAGGCCGCCCGTGGCCTGGCAGCCGCATTCGATGATGTGGCCCGCGAGGCTGCCCGAGGCCAGCCGGTCGAAGTCGCCGGGCTGCCAGCCGAACTCGTGCATCAGCGGCCCGAGCGTGACCGCGCTGTCGACGCAGCGGCCCGTGATCACCACGTCGGCGCCCGCGGCCAGCGCGGCGGCGATCGGCAGCGCGCCCAGGTAGGCGTTGGCGCTCAGCACCTTCTCGGGCAGGGCCTCGCCCGTGAACATGTCGCGCGTGTCCGCGGCACGCAGTTCGGCCATGCGCGCGCCGAGGTCGTCGCCCTCGACCACCGCGATGCGCAGCGGCACGCCCTGGGCCTCGGCCAGCGCGCGCAGGGCGGCGGCGCAGCCCTGCGGATGGATGCCGCCCGCGTTGCTCACCACCTTGATGCCCTGGCGCTTGATCTCGGCGAGCACCGGCTTCATCGCGATCTCGACGAAGTCGGTGGCGTAGCCGAGCTCGGGCTTCTTCGCGCGCGCCGCGGCCAGGATCGCCATCGTGGTCTCGGCCAGGTAGTCGAACACCAGGTAGTCGAGCCGCCCGTGCTGCACGAGCTGCGGCGCCGCCACCATGCTGTCGCCCCAGAAGCCCGAGGCGCCGCCGATGCGGACGGTCTTGGTCGGTGCGGCGGTGGATGAAGGCATGGTCTTCCTCGGGTGGCGGATGGAAGGTCCAGCTTAGCGGCGCGCGCGTGGCGCGGCTTGCGTCGAGTCGCTGCACCTCGCGCCGCCTCGCATCGCCGGGCGCAGCCTGTTGGCGCAAGACCGGCGGGGCGCCCGCCGCTAGCCTCGTGCGCCAAGGAGACACCATGGAATTCCTGGACGCCCCACCGCTGCCCTTCTACTTCTCCGCCGAGCACGAAGCCTTCCGTGCCGGCCTGCGCGCCTTCGTGGCACGCGAGATCGCACCCTTCGTGACCGAATGGGACGAGGCCGAGACCTTCCCGCGCGAGCTCTACCGGCGCGCGGCCGGGCTCGGCGTGCTGGGCCTGGGCTATCCCGAGGCGCTGGGCGGCACGCCGGCCGACCTGTTTTATCAATTGATCGTGGCCGAGGAATTCGCGCGCTGCGGCGCGGGCGGCGTGCAGGCCTCGCTGAACTCGCACAGCATCGCGCTGCCGCCGATCCTCAAGGCCGGCAGCGAGGACCTGAAGCAGCGCGTGATCCCGCCGGTGCTGGCCGGCGAGAAGATCGCCGCGCTCGCGATCACCGAGCCCTCGGGCGGTTCCGACGTCGCGGCGCTTCGGACCACCGCGGTGCGCGATGGCGACCACTACGTGGTGAACGGCGAGAAGACCTTCATCACCTCGGGCGTGCGCGCCGACTTCATCACGACCGCCGTGCGCACCGATCCCGCGAACAAGGGCGCGGGCGGCATCTCGCTGCTGGTGATCGAGGGCGACACGCCGGGGCTCGCGCGCACCTCGCTCAAGAAGATGGGCTGGTGGAGCTCCGACACCGCGCACCTGCGCTTCGAGAACTGCCGCGTGCCCGCGCGCAACCTGGTGGGCACGGAGAACCAGGGCTTCAAGCTGGTGATGAACAACTTCAACGGCGAGCGCCTCCTGATGTCGGCGCTGGCCTGCGGCTTCGCCGAGGTCTGCCTCGAGGAGGCGGTGGACTGGGCGCGGCAGCGCGTCACCTTCGGCGTGCCGCTGGCCGAGCGCCAGGTGGTGCGCCACAAGCTCATGGACATGACCCTGCGCGTGGATGCCGCGCGCACCCTGGTCTACGACCTGGCCTACCGCATCGAGCACGGCCTGGCCGATCCGGCGAAACTCGTGGCGCGCGTGTGCCTCGCGAAGGTGCAGGCGACCCAGGCCATGCAGTTCTGCGCCGACCAGGCGGTGCAGTTGCTGGGCGGCATGGGCTTCATGCGCGGCACGCGCAGCGAACGCATCTACCGCGAGGTCAAGGTGATGATGATCGGCGGCGGATCGGAAGAGATCATGAAGGACCTGGCGGCCCGGCAGCTCGGGCTCTGAAGAACGAGAAGGACAACGCCCACGATGAACGATTCGACGAACGGCCCCAACGCCGAGACCGCGCGCGACCTGCGCGACGAGTACGCCGAGCTCGCCGCGCTGTGCGCCACGCTCACGCCCGAGCAGTGGCGCGCGCCCAGCGTGTTCTACGGCTGGTCGCCCTGGGACGAGATTGCCCACCTGTGCTTCTTCGACGAGACCTCGATGCTCGCGCTGAACGACCCCGCGGCCTTCGTGCGCGATGCCGCGGCGCTCAACGCGCAGTTCGCGCAGGGCCGCGAGATCAGCTCGCTGGCGCGCGAGAAGTACGGCTCGCTCGACGGCCCCGCGATGCTCGCGCTGTGGCAGCCGATCTCGATGCAGCTGGCCGACGCGCTCGCGGCGCTCGACCCGAAGGCGCGGCTGCCCTGGTACGGGCCGATGATGAGCGCGCGCTCGTTCGCGACCGCGCGGCTGATGGAGACCTGGGCCCATGGCCAGGACATCTGGGACCTGATGCGCCGGCGCCGGCCGGCCAACGAGCGGCTGCGCCACATCGCGCACATCGGCGCCACCACCTTCGGCTGGACCTTCGTCAATCGCCAGCTGCCGGTGCCCGAGCCCGCGCCCTACATCGAGCTCGACGCGCCCGGCGGCCAGACCTGGCGCTGGGGCGATCCGGCCTCGGCGGAATCGGTGCGCGGCGATGCGCTCGACTTCTGCCTGGTCGTGACCCAGCGCCGCCACCTCGCCGACACCGCGCTGCACTGCACGCCGGGCAGCGCGACGCAGTGGCTGTCGATCGCCCAGTGCTTTGCTGGGCCGCCGGCCGATCCGCCGGCGCCGGGCGTGCGCGCGGTGGTCCACGACGCGGAATGAGCGCCGGGCAGCCGCTGTCGCTGGCGCTGCGCGAGGCGATCGAACCGGCGCTCGCGCGGCTGCGCGCGGGCAGCGCCGAGGGCTGCCTGTCGGACCTGACGTTCTCGAACCTCTGGCTGTTCCGCGAGGCCCACGACTACCGCTACATCGGGCCCGAAGACGACGGCTGGCCGCGCATTTCGGGCCGCACCTACGACGGCACGCGCCACCTGGTCCCGCTGTTCGCGTTGCCGCAGGCGCCACCCGAGGCCCTGGCCGCGATGCTCGAAGACCACGACTGCTTCTATCCGCTGTCGCGGCGCGACGTCGAAGGCCTGAGCGCCGACCGCTTCGCGCTGAGCGCCTCGCCCGACGACGCCGACTACCTCTACGACGCCAGCCGCTTCGCCGACTACGCCGGCCGCGCGCTGGCCTGGAAGCGCAGC
>NZ_JBZAYE010000501.1:0-5528 GCF_058244205.1 Variovorax sp. 20P10.2.4 | reverse complement strand
GGCGGCGATCCTGGCCTTCCTCGACGAGGCCGAGCGCGGCGCCTTCGAGCTGCATGGCTTCATGCTGTGGCGCCGCGGCCAGGTGCTGGCCGAGGGCTGGTGGGAGCCCTACGGTCCGCAGCGCCGCCACATGACGCATTCGCTGACCAAGAGCGTGACCGTCTGCGCGGTCGGCATGGCGGTGGCCGAGGGGCGCTTCGGGCTCGACGACAAGGTGGTGTCCTTCTTCCCCGAGCACCTGCCGCCGGTGGTGAGCCCGAACCTCGCGGCGATGACGGTGCGCGACCTGCTGACCATGCGCACCGGCCATGCCGCCATGACCTCGGGCTCGGTGTGGCGCCAGATCCGCACCAGCTGGATCGCCGAGTTCTTCAAGATCCCGGTGGTGAATCCGCCCGGCACGCAGTTCGTCTACACCAGCGCCGCCACCTACATGCTGTCGGCCATCGTCACCAAGACCACGGGCCAGCCGGTGGCCGACTACCTCAAGCCGCGCTTCTTCGATCCGCTGGGCATCACGGGCTACGAGTGGGAGGTCGGGCCTGAAGGCATCTCGCCGGGCGCCAACGGCCTGAGCTGGAAGACCGTCGACTCGCTCAAGCTCGGCATCCTGCATGCGCAGAACGGCGTGTGGAACGGCCGGCAGGTGCTCACGAAGGAATGGGTCGACGCGGTGCACCAGCCGCACACCAAGGACAAGTACGGCTACCAGTGGTGGCTGGGCCCGAACGGCGCCTACAACGCCGACGGACTGTTCGGCCAGTACGCGGTGGTGTTCCCCGCGCACGACGCGGTGCTCGCGATCAACGCGGCGCTGCCGCCGAAGGCCGGCTTCAACGCGGGGCTGCTTTACAAGCATTTCCCGGCCGCGTTCGAGAACGCACCGGCCGACGGCGGCCAGGCCAGCGCCGCGCTGCGCCGGCGCATGGCGGGCCTGCGCCTGCTGCCGCCGATGCGACCGACCGCGTCGCCGGTGGCCGCGGCCGTGTCGGGCCAGCGCTACGAGTTTCCCGACAACCCCGACAGGATCAAGGCCGCGCGCCTGGACTTCGGCGCCGAGGCCTGCAGCTTCACGCTCGAGGACGAGCGCGGCACGCACACGGTGCAGGTGGGGCTCAGGAAGCCGATCGAGGGCGACACCACCATGACCGGCAACCGCCTGCACCACGAGTACCAGCCCGCGGTGATGCGCGTGGTGGCGAGCGG
Organism: Variovorax sp. 20P10.2.4; assembly: GCF_058244205.1. Taxonomy (NCBI): domain Bacteria; kingdom Pseudomonadati; phylum Pseudomonadota; class Betaproteobacteria; order Burkholderiales; family Comamonadaceae; genus Variovorax; species Variovorax sp. 20P10.2.4. The sequence goes on along the minus strand of NZ_JBZAYE010000501.1, from coordinate 4,322 downwards.
CGAATGGCTCGACGAGCGCACCTTCGTCATGAGCTGGACCTTCGTCGAATCGGCCTTCCGCGACACCGTGACCTGCCGCTTCGCCTCGCGCTACCTGCGGCTCGACCGCAGCGTGAACGTGAATTCGAGCGCGACCGAGATGCCGACCCTGACCGGCGCGCGCACGGTGAAGGCGGCCTGACAACTACGGGAGGTCGTAGGCCTTGCCAGAGCGGCACGGCGGGGGCGATGGCCTCTTGTCCTGCACGCGGCGGCGGCATCCGCAACCTTTGGCGACACGCTGCGACGGATTAAAACCTCTGGTATCGAAAACCAAATGGAGGCCCGATCCGTGAATGAAGAACATCACTACCTCGACCAGTTCGAAAGCTTTCTGAAGCGCCGCGAGCAGGCGGCCGACATCTCGGTCAGCGTCACGGTCGAGATCGAGGAGCGGCAGCCGCGCGGCGTGCCCGAGAACTTCTGGACCGGCGCCGAGGCGCGCACGGCTGAACGCGGCGTGGCCGCGCATTAGATCCTCGATGCCGGGGCGCCCGCTCCGGCTCAGGCCGCGCGCAGCCAGACCTTCCCGTCGGCCGACTCTTCCACCGCCAGGGGCACCAGGCGCGCACCCTTGCAGGGGCCGCCCACGCACAAACCCGTGTCGGGCTCGTAGATCGCGCCGTGCCGCGCGCACATCAGGAAGCGGCCCGAGCGCTCGAGCACCTGGCCCTCGAAATCGATCGGTCCGCCCACGTGCGCGCACTGGTTGAGGTAGCCATGGACCCGGCCCTGCCAGCGCACGACGAAGGCCGGCCCGCGGCCCGGCGCCTCGAACTTCACCGCGTCGCGGGATTCGGGCAGCACGTCGCAGATCAGCAGTGCATCGGTCATGGTCGCGAAGACATTCAGGGCGGGGAGGGCTGCGACAGCACCCACTGCGCGAGCCGGCGCGATTCGTCGAGGCTCATGTGGGGCTGGCGCGGCATGATGACGCGGCCCCAGGCACCGACGCTGCCGTCGCGCAGCTTGTCGGCCAGCCGGGCCGGTGCCTCGGGATCGTGGCGGTAACGCGCCGCGATCTGCGCGAAGCCCGGGCCCACCTGCTTGCGCACCATGCCGTGGCAGCTGAGGCAGGCATAGCGCGCGACCGGCTCGCGCAGCGGCGCCGGGATCTCGTCGGCCGCGGCCGCCAGCGGCGCGATGGTCGCGAGCGGCAGTGCCAGCCACAGGGACTGCGGCAGGCGAATCAGCCGATCTCCGCGATCAGTTCGATCTCGACGCAGGCACCCATCGGGATCTGCGCCACGCCGAAGGCGCTGCGCGCATGCGCGCCCTTCTCGGGACCGAAGACCTCGGCGAACAGTTCGCTCGCGCCGTTGGTCACGAGGTGCTGCTCGGTGAAGCTGCCGACCGAATTGACGAGGCTCATCACCTTGACGATGCGCTTGACCTTGTTGAGGTCGCCCAAGGCCGCGTGCAGCGTGCCCAGCAGGTCGATGGCGACCGCGCGCGCGGCCTGCTTGCCCTGTTCGGTGCTGACGTCGGCGCCGAGCTGGCCGGTCCAGACCTTGCCGTCCTTTTTGGCGATGTGGCCCGACAGGAACACGAGGTTGCCGGTCTGCACGAAAGGCACGTAGGCGGCGGCCGGAACCGAGACCGGCGGGAGGGTGATGCCGAGGCTGGAAAGCTTGTCGTAGACGCTCATGAAGAAGGCTCCTGGTGAGACGGTGGTGAAGGCGGCCGCGCGGAGGGCGGCTGCGGGGAATCGACCGGCGTTTGTACCGGCGAAGCCGCGATCGTAGGCGACGCCGCGGCCGAAGGCCCTGCGCCGCCGGGGGCTTGCGGCGGCTCGAGCTCGTCGACCGGCTGCACCGTCACGCCCACGTGCAGCGTGTGGCGTGCGCCGCCGTGCAGCACGCCGCGCATCGGAGAGACGTCGGAGTAGTCGCGGCCGATCGCCAACGTCACATAGTCCTCGCCGGGCTGGCGGCCGTTGGTGGGATCGAAGTCGGCCCAGTCGCCGGCGCTGTCGGGGCCGTCGCCTTCGCCGGGCAGGTAGACCGAGACCCAGGCGTGCGAGGCATCGGCGCCGATCAGCCGCGGCTGGCCCGGCGCCGGCTGCGTCAGCAGGTAGCCGCTGACGTAGCGCGCCGGCAGGCCCATCCCGCGGAAGCACGCGATCATGATGTGCGCGAAGTCCTGGCACACGCCCTTGCGCTGGGCCAGCGCCTCGACCGCGGGCGTGTTGATCTCGGTGCTGTCGGCGTCGTAGTCGAAGTCGCGGTGGATGCGCTCGGTGAGGTCCATCGCCACGTCGAAGGCCGGGCGGCCCGGCGCGAAGCTCGCGCGCGCATAGGCGACGAAGTCGTCGTGGCGCGGCACGTAGGGCGAGGGGAAGACGAACTCCGAGGCCGGGTCGAACAGCGCGTCCTTGCGGAAGCGGAAGCGCTCGCGCACCGACTCCCACGGCAGCTCGCGCGCCACCGCGCTCGAGAGCACGGGCGCCGAAGTCTCGACCACGCTCTCGGCCGTGACCACCAGGCTGTCGTGCGTGGTGTCGAGCGCGAAGAAGGCGCGCACGTTGCCGTAGAGGTCGGCCTGCTCGACGCGCTGCGCGGGCGAGGGCTCGATCGCGAGCCGGTGGCTCAGCAGGCGCTGCGAGGGCGTGACCAGCGGCCGCAAGTGCGCGAGGTGCTGCGCGGTCTCGACCGGCGGCGAGTACTCGTAGCGGGTTTCGTGGGTGACGTGGAGTCGCATGGCGTGCGCCGTGGGTTACTTCGACGCGGCGCCGAAGTGCGCGGCGTAGATGCGGTCGTAGCTGCCGTCGGCCTTGATCTCGGCCAGGCCCTTGTCGAGCTTGGCGAGCAGCTCGGCGTTGCCCTTCTTCACGGCGAGGCCGTACTGCTCGGTCGCGAAGCCGGCATCGCTCACGGTCTTGAAGCCCGCGCCCGCGTTGTTCGCGAGGTAGTGCGCCACCACGCCGTTATCGGCCACCACCGCCTGCACGCCGCCGGCCTCGAGCTCCTTGAGCGCGAGCGGCGTCGATTCGAAGCGCTTGATGTTCGCGCTCGATTTGCCCAGCAGCTTGCCGACCACTTCGTCGCCGGTGGTGCCGTTCTGCACGCCGACCTTGAGCGTCTTCAGGTCCTCGAAGCGGGTCACGCTCGCATCGCTCTTGATCGCGATCAGCTGGCGCGCATCGAAGTAGGGCTGCGAGAAGTCCATGGTCTGGCGGCGCTCGGGCGTGATGGTGATGGCCGACACCAGGAAGTCGCGGTCGCCCTGGTCCAGCGTGTTGAAGATGCCTTCCCATGGCGTGTTGACGAACTTCACCTCGATGCCGGCCTTCTTCGCGACGGCGTTCACGATGTCGATGTCGAAGCCCACGATCTCGCCCTTCTCGTTCTGCGATTCGAAAGGGGTGTAGGCGGCATCGGTGCCCACCACCAGCACGCGCGCGGCGGGCGGCGCTGCCGAAGCGGCGGCGGGCGCGGCGGCTTCCTGCTTGCCGCAGCCGGCGAGCGCGAGGACCGCGGCGAGGCCGGCGGCCAGTGCGAAGCGGCGATGGATCGTGGTCATGGGGAGCCCTCCTGAGGTTGTCGTTGTTGGTGGATGGTCGGTCGCGCGGCGCGCGCAGCGCGGGCTCAGGCGCCCACGGAGCGCAGCGATTCGGAGGTCAGCGTGAAGTAGCGGATGCCGATGGCATCGGACACGTGGTAGGCCGCGGCCTCGCAGTGCGCGAGCAGCGCGGCCAGCGCCGCATAGGGGCCGTCCTCGCCGTCGGCGGGGCCGGGGTCGCACAGGTGTTCGAGCGTCCAGGTGGCCGGGTCGGGCAGCTCGTACGACAGCGCCGTGAGCTTGCCGGGCGCGCTGCCCGCGAGCCGCGCGATGCGCCCGCGCAGGGTCTGCGTGACCCAGGCCAGCGAGCGCGGGTTCTCGGCGTCGAGCACCAGCAGGTCGACCAGCGTGGCGACGTCGCGGCGCTGCTGGTAGCGCGCATGGAAGGTGATGGTGCTGTCGAACAGCGCGACCATGGCCTCGAAGCCGCTGACCTCGTGCACCGCGTGGTTCTGGAAACCCGCGAGCAAGGCGTTGGCGAGGAAGCTCAGGCGCTCGATGTGGCGGCCGATCGACAGCAGCCGCCAGGCATCGTCGCGCGTCATGCGGTCGGTCTGCGCGCCGGTCATGGCCGACAGCGCCGAGCTCGCCGATTCGAGCGAGCGCAGCGCCGCGCCGGTGGCGAAGCTGCCTTCGCCGGCCTGCTCGGCGGCGCGGCGCAGGAAGTCGGCCTCGGCGCGCACGATCTGGTTCCAGTGGTCGGGCGAGAGCCGCTCGCGCAC
>NZ_JBZAYE010000500.1:0-5565 GCF_058244205.1 Variovorax sp. 20P10.2.4 | reverse complement strand
GGGCCCAGCGCCTGGCGCGCGGCGTCGAAGCGCTGCCAGTCTTCCACGTCGGGCAGCGAGGGAATGGTGATCAGCTCGCCCGCGTCGAAGCCGGCCAGGGCGCTATCGACCAGGTCCTCGGCCGACATCACGATCTCCTGCGGCAGGTGCTCGACCGGCACGCCCGCGATGCCCCAGAAGTCGGTGCGCGTGGCGCCCGGCAGCACGGCCTGCACCTTCACGCCCTTGGCGCCGAGCTCGTGGTGCAGCGACTGGCTCAGGTTGACCACGTAGGCCTTGCTGCCGCTGTAGCTGCCGTTGAGCAGCTCGGGCGAGAGCGCGACGATCGAGGCGATGTTGATCAGCGCGCCGCCGCCGCGCGCGACGAAGCCCGGCGCCACGGCGCGCGTGAGGCGGGTGAGCGCGACCACGTTGAGCTGGATCATGGTGTCGATCTGGTCGGGGTCGGAATCGAGCAGGGTCGCGGTGGCGCCGAGGCCGGCGTTGTTGAGCAGCAGGGTGATGCGTTCGTCGGTACGCAGCCGCTCCTCGACCCGGCGCAGGTCGGCGGTGGCCGTGAGGTCGGCGGCGAGCACCTCGACGCGGCGGCCGGTCTCCCGCACCAGCCGTTCGGCCAGCGCCTCGAGGCGCTCCTTGTTGCGCGCGACCAGCACGAGGTCGTGGCCGCGGCGCGCGAGGCGCTCGGCGTAGACGGCGCCGATGCCGGTGGAAGCGCCGGTGATCAGCGCGGTGCCCTTGCCGGGGGCGGAGATGGCGATGTCTTGCGAGCTCATGGGAAAGGTCCTTGGATGTCGAAGGGGATGAGGAAAGGTGGTTTGACAGCCAGGAGTTTGGGTCGGACACTGATGTCTCAAATGACATGTTTCCCTCCTTTAAAGACATCATGACCCAGCGCATCGGCCTCGTCGTCTTTCCCGGTTTCCAGATCCTCGACCTGGTGGCCCTCTCGGTCTTCGAGCTCGCGAACGCCGAGGCGGGGCGCCCGGTCTACGAACTCGAGGTGCTGTCGGAGCACGGCGGCCCGGTGGCCAGCACGGCCGGCGTCACGGTCGATTCGCGCGCCTTCGACCGGCGCCGCTTCGACACCCTGCTGGTCGCGGGCTCGACCACGGTGCCACCGAGCTCGGGCGGCCTGCTCGACTTCCTGCGCCGCGCGCTGCCGCGCACGCGGCGCCTGGGCAGCATCTGCACCGGCGCCTTCGTGCTGGCCGAGGCCGGCCTGCTCGACGGTCGCCGCGCCACCACGCACTGGCATTTCGCGCGCGAGCTGCAGCGCGGCTTCCCGGCCATCCGCGTGGAGGAGGACGGCATCTTCATCCAGGACGGCCCGGTCTGGACCTCGGCCGGCATGACCGCCTGCATCGACCTCGCGCTCGCGCTGGTCGAGGGCGACCTGGGCCTCGAGCTGTCGCGCGCGGTGGCGCGCAAGCTGGTCATCTACCACCGGCGCGCGGGCGGGCAGTCGCAGTTCTCGGCGCTGCTCGAGCTCGAGCCGCGCACCGACCGCATCCAGCAGGCGCTCGACTATGCGAAGAAGAACCTGCACAAGAACCTCTCGGTCGACCAGCTCGCCGAGGTGGCGCACCTGAGCCCGCGCCAGTTCAGCCGCGCCTTCCTGGCCGAAACCGGCCAGTCGCCGGCGCGCGCGATCGAGAAGCTGCGCGTGGAGACCGCGCGCATCCTGATCGAGGAGGGCGGCCAGTCGGTCGACCGCATCGCGGCGCAGACCGGCTTCTCCGATCCCGAGCGCATGCGGCGCGCCTTCCACCGCGCCTTCGGCCAGCCGCCGCAGAGCCTGCGTCGCGCGGCGGCGCGCACGCACGCACCCGCGATGTAGATCGCGGCATCCGGATCGCCGCGGCGCGCGTACCTGTTGCCATGACCGCCGTTCGGATCGCCAATTTCGTCGTGTTCCAGCTCGCCTGGTTCGCGGCCGTGCTCGGCGCGGCGCATGGCCATCCGCTGTGGGGCACGGCCTGCGTCGCGGCGGCGATTGGCTGGCACCTGTGGGTGTCGGCCCGGCCCGCGCAGGAGGCCCGGCTGGTGGCCATCGCCTGCGCGCTGGGCGTGGTGATCGAAACCGGCCATGCCCTCGGCGGGCTGGTGCGCTATCCCTCGGGGCAGCCGGTCGCGCAGCTCGCGCCGTACTGGATGGTCGCGCTGTGGGGCCTGTTCGCGATCGCGCTCAACGTCACCCTGCGCTGGCTGCGGCGGCGCTACCTGCTCGCGGCGGTGCTGGGCGCGGTCTGCGGGCCGGCGTCGTTCGTGGCGGGCGTGAAGCTGGGCGCGGCCCAGTTCGTCGACCGGGTGCCGGCGCTCGCGGTGCTGGCCGTCGTCTGGGCGGTGGCGATGCCGCTGCTGGTGTGGCTCGCGCAGCGCTTCGATGGCGTGGGCGAGCCGCCGCGCTAGAAGTCGCGCGCGAGTTCGTCGGCCCGTGCCCTGGCGCGCGCGAGGTTCGTGGCCACCGCCTCGGGCGGCGCCAGCGTCGGCGCCACGGCCAGCTCCACCACGTCGACGATGCCGAGGAACTCGAGCCAGGTGCGCATGTACGGCTTCTGGAAATCGCGCGCATGCGAGGGCAGGCCCACCGGGTAGTCGCTCGCGCTCGAATAGACCAGCGCCGCGCGCTTGCCTTGCAGCAGGCCGGTGTAGCCCTCCTGCGCCGACCAGCGCCAGTTCTCGCCCGGCAGGGTCACGACGTCGATGTAGTGCTTCAGCCGGTAGGGCAGGCCGAAGTTCCACATCGGCAGGCTGAACACGTACTTGTCGGCTGCGTTGAACTCCTGCGCGAGGCGCACGGCGCGCTGCCAGTGCCGCCGCTGTTCGTCGGTGGCGGTTTGCGCGCGCAGCACCGCGAACTTGGCGTCGATCATGGTGGCGTCGAAGGGCGGCAGGTCGAGCGCCCAGACGTCGAGGGTGCGGATCTCGGCCGTGGGGTCGCGCTCGCGCAGCCGCTGCAGGAAATGCCGTGCCGTGTCGATGGAGCGCGAGCGCTCGCCCGAGGGCGAGGCCTGGATGTGGAGGATCGTCGAAGCCATGCCGCTCAGCCCTCCAGCGTGCGCAGGCCGACGGTGCCCGCCACCACCAGCGCGATGCAGGCCATGCGCGGACCCGACAGCGTCTCGCCGAAGGCGAGCACGCCCATCAGCACCACGCCGACCGAGCCGATGCCGGTCCACACCGCATAGGCCAGGCCCAACGGCAGATAGCGCAGCGACCTGGCGAGCAGGAAGATGCTCAGCAACGCGCTCGCCACGCCGACGACCGAGGGCCAGAGCCGGGTCCAGTCCTCCGAGCGCTTGAGCGCCGCGGCCATCGCGATCTCGACCACGCCGGCCGCCAGCAGTAACAACCATCCCATGATCCGTTCCTCCGTTGTGTGCAGGGTTGATGTGGAAACGGATAATTCCGGCCCAGGCACCAAGCCACAAGTACGCACCTTCTGGTAACCATGGGAATCGCCATGCCCGCATCGAAGAAACCCGCCGCCGTGGCAGAGCCCGCGCCCGCCGACGTCTGGAGCGCCGGCTGCCCCTCGCGCCGCGTGCTCGAGCTCGTCGCCAACAAGTGGGCGCTGCTGATCATTCCGCTGCTGCGCGACGAGCCGCTGCGCAACAACGAGCTGCTGCGCCGGGTCGGCGGCATCTCGCAGAAGATGCTCACGCAGACCCTGCGCGATCTCGAGATCAATGGCCTGGTGCTGCGCGAGGACCACCAGACCGTGCCGCCGCACGTCGAGTACCGGCTGAGCCCGCTCGGGTTGTCGCTGAGCCGCACGCTGATCGCGGTCGATCGCTGGGCCGAGGCCAACCATGCGGAGATCGACCGCGCGCGGCAGGCCGCGATCGCAGCGCTCTGAAGTCGCTGTTCAGTCGAGCGTGATGCCCACGCGCTTGATGACACTGCCCCATTTCTCCGACTCGCTGCGCATCAGCCGCGCGAAGTCCTCGGGCGTGCCCGGCATCACGTCGCCGCCCGCGCCGGCCAGGCGCTGGGCCACGTCGGGCGCGGCCAGCACCTTCTGCAGCGAGGCATTGAGCCGCTGCACCACAGGCTGCGGCGTGCCCTTGGGCGCGAGGATGCCGAACCAGCCGATGGCCTCGAAGCCCGGGTAGCCCGACTCGGCCACGGTCGGCAGCTCGGGCGCGATCGGCGAGCGCGTGGCGCTGGTGACCGCCAGCGCATGCAATCGGCCGGCCTTCACCAGCGGCATCGAGGTCACCATGGTGTCGAAGGCGAAGCTGACCTGGCCGCCCATCAGGTCGGTGAGCATCGGGCCCGCGCCCTGGTAGGGGATGTTCGAGACCTCGATGCCGGCCTGCGCCTTGAAGGCTTCCACCGCCAGGTGCGTGGTGCTCGCGCGCACGCCCGAGCCGTAGTTGATCTTGCCGGGCGCGGCCTTGGCGGCGGCCACCAGCTCCTTCATGTTCTTCGCGGCGAAGCGCGGATTGGCCACCACCATCAGCGGCGTGCGCGCGGCCGTGCCCACGGGCACCAGGTCGTTGAACACGTCGAAGCGCATGTCCTTGTAGAGGAAGTGGTTCACCACCACCGCGGTGCTGCCCATCAGCAGCGTGTAGCCGTCGGCCGCGCTCTTGGCCACGTAGTCGGCCGCGATGTTCTGCGAGGCGCCGGGCCGGTTCTCGACCAGCACCGGCTGGCGCAGGTCCTGCGCGAGCTTCTCGCCGACGATGCGCGCCGCGAGGTCGGCCGGCCCGCCGGGCGGAAAGCCCACCACGAGGTGGATCGGCTTCGAGGGATAGGCACCTTGCGCGATGGCGTGCAGGGGCGCGGCCAGCGCGAGGCCGGCGGCGAGCAGCAGCGCGCGGCGCGGCGAGGAAGGGCGGTGGCGGAAAGTCATGGCATGTCTCCAGCAAGAGGGCGTGCGGATGCGCCCTCGGGTTCGTGTTCAGGGGATGTGGCTCGGATGCGCGGCGCTTGGCGAAGGCCAGTGCGCGCGCAGGAAGGGCAGCAGCTCGGCGAGCACCGCCTCGGGCGCTTCTTCCATCATCAGGTGGCCGCAGTCGATCTCGCCGCCGCCGACGGGCGTGCCCGCGGCGGCCGCGTCGCGCCAGATGTGGACCGGCGTGCGTTCGGCCGGGAAGCGCCCGCGCTCCCACAGCACATGCACCGGGCAGCGCACGCGCTCGCCGGCGGCACGGCCGTGTTCGTCGTGTTCGAGGTCGATCGACGCGGCGGCGCGGTAGTCCTCGATCATCGCGTGGCGCACGCTCTCGCGCGAGAAGGCGCGCAGGTACTCGGCATGGGCCTCGGGCGTCACCGCGTCGAAGCGCCGCACCATGTTGCGCAGCGTCCAGTCGAGGAAGAAGGCCGGGTCGGCCGCGAGCAGGCGCTCGGGCAGGTCGAAGGGCTGGGCCAGCATGAACCAGTGCCAGCTCTTGAGGCCGAAGTCCTTGTTCGCGCGCGCCCACATCTCGACGGTGGGAATCACGGTGATCGAGCCGAAGGCCTCGACGCGGTCCGGATGGTCGAGGCACAGCCGGTGCGCCACGCGCGCGCCGCGGTCGTGGCCGATCACCGCGAAGCGCTCGAAGCCCAGCGCGC
>NZ_JBZAYE010000050.1:0-23013 GCF_058244205.1 Variovorax sp. 20P10.2.4 | reverse complement strand
GGGCGCACCCTGCGAGGAGACGAATCGAGCCGGCAAGGTGGGTGCGCCATTCTGGAAGCCCGCCATCCTCGCGCCCGAATATGACGTCGGTGCTACACCAAAGCATTCCTGGTGCCCGGCAGCGGATGCGCGGATCGGGCAATATCGCCGGCTCGCCCCGGGGGGCCGGCCGCCGGGCCGAAGCGCCCTCTTCCGTCATTCCAAGAAAGAAAGGCTCACGCCATGACCTCCCTCGCCGACTTCCCGATCACCCAGAAGTGGCCCGCCCAACACCCCGAGCGGCTGCAGCTCTACTCGCTGCCCACGCCCAACGGCGTGAAGGTCTCGATCATGCTGGAGGAGATCGGCCTGCCCTACGAGCCGCACCTCGTGAGCTTCGGCAGCAACGACCAGATGTCGGAGGCCTTTCTCTCGCTGAACCCCAACAACAAGATCCCCGCGATCATCGATCCCGATGGCCCGGGCGGAAAGCCGCTGCCGCTGTTCGAGTCGGGCGCGATCCTGTTCTACCTGGCCGAGAAGACCGGCAAGCTGCTGAGCGCCGACCCCGCGAAGCGCTACGAGACCCTGCAGTGGGTGATGTTCCAGATGGGCGGCATCGGCCCGATGTTCGGCCAGCTCGGTTTCTTCCACAAGTTCGCCGGCAAGGAGTTCGACGACAAGCGCCCGCGCGACCGCTACGTGGCCGAATCGAAGCGCCTGCTCGGCGTGCTCGACAAGCACCTGGCCGGTCGCGAATGGATCATGGGCGACGACTACAGCATCGCCGACATCGCGAGCTTCCCGTGGATCCGCAACCTGATCGGCTTCTACGAGGCGCGCGAGCTGGTCGGCTTCGACAGCTTCCCGAACGTGGCGCGCGTGCTCGAGCGCTTCGTGGCGCGGCCCGCGGTGATCGCGGGGCTGACGATTCCGAAGGCGGCGTGATGCCTAGGGCGAGGTGCTCGCGCGTTCGGTCGCCCCGCACCCGGGCCGGCGCTTCTTCATCACGACGCGCCTGAAGGGTCGAGCAGCCGCCGTCCGCGGCTCAGTGCGCGGCCAGCTCGGGTTCCGAAGCGGACTCGCGCGGCACTTCGTAGAGATGGAACGGCGGCACGTCGGGCCGACTGCGCTGCAGCAGCGGCATGGCGACGTTGTAGACCGGCGTGCCGTTGATGGTGCGGCCCTCGAGCGTGCCGCGGTGCGCATGGCCGTGGAACACGGCATCGATCGGGTAGCGCAGCAGCGGCTCCTCGAGCCTGCTGCTGCCGAGGAAGGCGAAGATCTCGCTCGGCTCGCCCTGCACCGTGCCCACGATCGGCGCGTAATGCAGCATCGCGATGCGGCGCCGGGTGCGCAGCTTGGCGAGCGCCGACTCGAGCTTCATCGCCTCGTTGAGCGCCTCCTGCACGAACATCTTGATCGCGGGCTCGCCCCACGCGCCGAGCGAGGCGCGGCCGAAACCGCCCGCGAAGCCCTTGACGCCCGCGATGCCCACGCCCTCGATCTCGCAGGCCGAGCCGTCGAGCATGCGCACGCCGATCCGCGTCAGCGCCTCGTTCACCACCTCGGGCGTGCCCGACTCGAAGTCGTGGTTGCCCAGCACGGCGACGATGGGAATCGAGAGGCCGCCGAGCTCCTCGGCCAGCACCCGCGCCTCCTCCGCCGTGCCGTAGTCGGTCAGGTCGCCGCACAACAGCAGCGCGTCGGCCTCGTCGGCGGCCTGGGCGAAGAAGTCGCGCAGCGAACCCGCGGAGTCCTTCTGCACATGGATGTCGCCGACGGCGGCGAAGCGGACGTGGGTGGATGATTTGGGGGTAGGCATGCAACCCACCGTGCACCCCGCCGCCGCGCGCCGTCATCGGCCTCATCCCGCTGCGCTTGTAGGCGCCCGTCTGACATTCGATGGGGCCCTTTGCCCCTGCCCTGCCTCCGGCGCGGGAGCATTCACTGCGTGCATGACGCCCTCCACCATGCTCGCGCCCTCGCTCGAAGACGAAGTCGAGCCGCGGGTGGCCGATTTCTACCGGCGCGCGCTGCGCGCGCTCGACGAGGCCGGCATTCCGTTCCTCGTCGGCGGCGCGTTCGCGCAGGCCTGCTACACCGGCATCCGCCGCTCGACCAAGGACCTCGACCTCTTCATCCGCCGCGAGGACTACGAGCGCATCGCGCAGGTTGCGCTTCGGCATGGCTGGCGCACCGAGATGACCTTTCCGCACTGGCTCGGCAAGGTCTACGACGGCCAGGAATTCATCGACCTGATCTTCAATTCGGGCAACGGCCTCATGCCGGTGGACGCGCGCTGGTTCCATGGCAACTGCCGCGCCGACGTGCTCGGCGTTTCCGTCTGCGTCGCCAACGTGGAGGACTGCCTGGTGTCGAAGGCCTTCATCATGGAGCGCGAGCGCTACGACGGCGGCGATATCGCGCACCTGCTGCAGGTCAACGCGCAGCGGCTCGACTGGCCCGGGCTGCTGGAGCGCTTCGGCGCGCACTGGCGCGTGCTGCTCGCGCACCTGACGCTGTTCGGCTACATCTATCCCGCCGAGCGCGACCATGTGCCCGGCTGGGTCATGACGATGCTGATGGGCCGCCTCGCCGGCGAGTTGCGCACGACCGAGGCCCCGGGGGACAACGTGTGCGCCGGCACCTTGCTCTCGCGCGAGCAGTTCCTGCACGACATCGAGCGGCTCGGCTATGTCGACGGGCGCCTCACGCCCGCGAGCACGATGACGCCCGAGGACATCGCGGTGTGGACCGAGGCGATTCCCGCGCGGGCCGAGGCCCAGGGCGGGAAGCCTCCGGAATGAAATCTCACCACTTCACGCGAACGCCCAGCCCCGCATTGACCGAGCTGCTCACGCGCGCCACGCCGCCCGAGGCCCACTGCTTGCCCAGTTCGCCATACAGGCTCGTGCGCTGGCTCAGCGCCAGCGTGAATCCTGCTGCCAGCTCGGTGCTGGTGCCGCCGATCGGCGCACCCACCGGCGTGATCGCCGCCGGATTCACGAAGCGCGCGATGTCGTTGCCCTTCGAGCTGCGGTAGACGTTCAGGCGCGCATACGGCTGCAGCGTGCCCGCGCCCGTCGCGAAGCTGCCCTTGATGCGCACGCCCGCGCGTGCGGTCCAGCTGCTGTCGGCGTCCTGCTGCACCAGCGCACCGGGGATCGCCACGTCGTCCAGCCGCAGGCGCTGGTGGATCAGCTGCAGTTGCGGTTCCACCGACCAGCCGCCCGTGCCGAGCGCAAAGGCCTTGCCGACCTCGATCGAGGCCAGGAAGCTGTTGCCCTTGCCCGTGACACCAGCGCTCAGTTGCGGCTGCACCGTGTAGCGATGGCGGCCGGCCTGCAGCACCGTGTCGGCATAGAAGCCGTCGTCGCTCGTGAACGTGCCGTACAGGCCCAGGTACTGGCTGCGCAGATCGTTGCGGCCTGCAGCACCGTTCAAGAGCCCGCTGCTGAAGCCACTGACACGCGTATCGCCTTCGAGCTGGCCCACGTAGATGCCCGCGCGCCAGTTCGCGTTGGCCCACAGGTCGGTGCCGGCCTGCAGCCCGCTCACGCGGCCCTCGGCATGCGGCGAGACCGTGCCGCCCTGGCGGATGTCCATGTCGGTGGAGATCAGACGGCCCCAGGCACGGCGGTTACCACCGTCGATGCTCGAGCTCGTACCGCCGCTGCCGCGCACGTCGTCGTCGCCGATGCGCTGGCTCAGGCTCGCGAGCATGCCCAGGTTGCTCTGGCGCAGCTGGTTCGGAAGTGCTGCGAAGAGGGAGGCTTCGGCGCGGTAGGTCGGCAGCGAGGCGCCCGGTTCGGCCTCGGTGCGCAGGTACCAGTTCTCGCCCTCGCCGCCGGCATCGCCTGCGTACAGGCGGTACTCGTAGGCACCGGCGTCGACTCGGCCGCCCGAGAGCACGAAGGCGTCCTTGCTGCTCTGCGCGGTGGTGGTCGCGTCGTTCTTGGCACTGATCAGCTCGATGCCCGCGCCGCTGGTGCGTGCGCCCAGGCCGCCGAGGTTGGTGACCTGCACGGTGGTCTTGCCGCTGGCGCTGGCCGATGCGCCGTCGAGTACTAGGCGGTCTGCGATGCCGGGGTTGTCGAGCTTCGCGCCCAGGCGCAGCACGCCGTTGTTGCCGACGTAGGGGCCGGTCAGCGTCAAGGTGGTGCCCGGGACCGTGCCCAGCAGGGAGACGGTGCCGGCGTTGGTGAGGCCGGCCATCTTCTGGCTGAAGCCGCCGAGGTCGAGCGTGGCGCCGCTGGCGACGACAGCGCTCGATGCGGCGCTGAAGGCGTTGGTGGCGCCGGCCTTCAGGGTGCCGCCGGTCACGCGGGTCTCGCCTGCGTAGTTGGCGGTGCCTGCGAGCGTGAGCGTGCCTGCGCCGACCTTGACGAGCGAGCCCGTGGTGCCGGTGATGGCGCCCGAGATCGTGTTGTCAGTGCCGAGCGCACCGGTGGTCAGCGCCTTGGTGCCGAGCACCACATCGCCTGCGCCGCCAAGCGAGCCAATGCTCGTCCCAGTGGTCGTCAGATCGATGCGCACCTGCGCGCCCGCCGCATTGGTCACCGTGGCGCCTGCAGCGCTCGCGGTGTCTTGCAACCGCAAGGTGCCTGCATTGGCAATGGCGAGCTTGCCCGCATCCGCCTTGCCACCAACCTGAAGTGCTGCCCCCGAAGCGATGCTGACCGCGCCTGTTCCCAGTGCGCCCGTGGTGTCGGTCGTCAGCGTGCCCGCATCGACCAGCGTGCCGCCGCTGTAGCTATTGGCACTGGCCAGCGTCAGCGTGCCCGTGCCGATCTTGCGCAGCTTGCCCGTGCCGCTCATCGTGCCCGCATAGGTCCCCGCCGTCTTGCCCTGGTCGAAGGCGACTTCGGCGTTGTTGACGATATTGCCTTGCAGGCTCGTTGCACTGCCCTGCAACACGCCGCCCTTCACCGTCGTGCCGCCCGTGTAGGTGTTCGTGCCACCGAGGATCAACCGGCCCGCATCCTCCTTCGAGATACCGCCCGCGCCCGAGAGCGCCACATTGAGGGTCGCGGTCATGGTCGCACCGGCAGCGGTGCCATCACCCACGCGGATCACCGAGTTGGCGTTGTCCACCACGATGCCATCGCCCTGCACCACATAGCCATCGGTGGCGAACTGCGCACCCGCGATGCGCACTGCGCCGCCGGCCGCATCGACCGTCACGGTGCCAGCCTTGCCGCCGAACACCGCGAACTGGCTCTGCGCCCAGTTGGCGTTGAGCTTGCCGTCCATGTCGGTCCAGCCGTCCATCGAGGGCTGCGGGTTGCCCACGCGCCAGGTGCCGCTGCCGCCGGCCACCTGGCCGTCGTTGTACTTCGTGCTGTCGCCGCCATCCCAGAAGTTCAGCGACAGGCCGGCGCGGTTCACCAGGTTGACCTGGTTCGCCACCGAGGTCTGCACCTGCAGGTCGGCCGTCTTGGCCGAGCCCGGCACGGTGCCGATGTCCAGGCCGTTGTCGGTGAAGCTGCCGCCGTAGCTCATCAAGCGATACAGGCCCGGGCCGAAGCTGCCGCCCGCGGATTGCGCGATGTTCAGCGTGCCGTCGAGGTTCAGGTTGCCCGTCACGTTGATCAGGTCGTTGAGCGCGCCGCCAGGAACACCGGCTTGGCCGAGTTCGTAGTTCAGCGTGGAGCCGCCAGCCAGGGTCAGTGCTCCCAGGGTCAACGTGCCGGGGCTGTTACCCGCCGCAAGGATGCCGCCCTTGTCGATGGTGACCGCGCCCGCGATGCTGCCGCTGCCAGCGAGCGTCGCGCCCGCTTGCACCTGCACGGCACCCGTACCCGTCGCACTGCCGCTCTTGTTGTTCACGCTCAGCGTGCCCGCGCCGACGGTGGTGCCGCCGGTGTAGGTGTTGGCACCCGTGAGCGTCAGCGTGCCAGTCCCCACCTTGACGAGCGAGCCACCCGTGCCGCCGATCGTGCCCGACAGCGTGCTGTTGGCATTCAATCCGCCGAGCGTGAGCGCCTTCGCGCCCAGCGCGATGTCGCCCGCACCACCGAGGGTGCCGATGCTCACGCCCGTCGTGGCCTGGTCGATGCGCACCTGCGCGCCAGCCGCGTTGCTCACAGTTGCCTTGTCGGCCGTCGTGTCGTCCGCGAAGGCCAGCACGGCGCCCGAGGCGTTGACGAGGCTGGCGCTGCCCGCGCTCGCGTTGCCTTGCAGGCGGACCGTGCCGCTGTTGGCGACCGACAGGCTTCCCAGGTCGGCCTTTCCGCCGAACTGCAGTGTGGCACCCGAGGCCACACTCGCCGCGCCGCTGCCGAGAGCACCGGTCACGTCGGTGGCCAGCGTGCCGGCGTCGACGAAGGTGCCGCCTGCGTAGCTGTTCGCGCTGGTCAACGTCAGCGTGCCCGTGCCGATCTTGCGCAGCTTGCCCGTGCCGCTCATCGCGCCGGCATAGCTGCCGGTCTTGGCCTGGTCGAACACGACCTCGGCGTCGTTGACGATGCCGCCTTGCAGGCTCACGGTGTTGCCTTGCAGAACGCCGGCCTTGACCGTGGTGCCGCCGGTGTAAGTATTGGTGCCGCCGAGGATCAGGCGACCCACGTCGTCCTTCACCAGGCCACCGGCGCCGGTCAGCGCGACGTTCACCGTAGCGCTGCGCGTCACATCGGTACCCGACCCATCGCCCACACGCACCACCGACCCCGAAGCACCGAGCTCGATCGCATCGCCCTGCAGCACATAGCCATCGGCCGCGAACTGCGCGCCGTTGATGCGCACCGTGCCGCCCGCGTTGGTGACCGTGACCGTGCCGCCTGTGCCGCTGAACACCGCGAACTGATCCTGCGCCCAGGCCGCATTGATCTTGCCGTCCGCACCGGTCCAGCCGTCACCCGGCACACCGATACGCCAGGTGCCATTGCCCCCGGCGACCTTGCCGTCGTTGTACTTCGTGTTGTCGCCGCCATCCCAGAAGTTCAGCGACAGACCCGCGCGGTTCACCAGATTGACCTGCTGCGCCACCGAGGTCTGCACCTGCAGATCCTTCGCCGCGATCGGCGCGCTGCCGATGTCCAGCCCGTTGTCGGTCAGGCTGCCGGTGTAGTCAATCAGGCGATAGATGCCCGCGCCGAACACGCCGCCCTTCGATTGCGCCACGTTGAGCGTGCCGTCGAGCTGCAGGTTGCCGTTGACCTGCACGCGGTCGTTGAGCGCGCCACCGACGGTGTTAGCCTGGCCCAGGTCGTAGTTGAGCACCGCGCCTTCGGCGAGGTTCAGGCCGCCGAGTGTCAGCGTGCCGACGCCTGCATTGCCTGCGGACAGCACACCGCCCTTGGCGATGCTGACCGCACCGATCACGCTGCCATTGCCCGCGAGCGTCGCGCCGGACTGGACTTGCACGCCACCGGTGCCCGTCGCACTGCCGCTCGCATTGTTCACGGCGAGCGTGCCCGCGGCGATGGTGGTGCCACCGGTATAGCTGTTGGCAGCACTCAGGTCGAGCGTACCGCTGCCGACCTTGACGAGCGAACCGCCGGCACCACTGAGCGTGCCCGACACGGCGGTGCTGGTGTTCAACCCGCCCGTGGTCAGCACCTTCGCGCCCAGCAGCACATCGCCCGCGCCGCCCAGGGCACCGATGCTCACGCCCGTGGCCGCCTGGTCGATGCGCAGTTGCGCGCCGGCCTGGTTCAGCACCGTGGCCGTGCCGGCCGAAGCGTCGTCCGCGAAGGCCAGCGCGCCGCCCGCGGCGTTGGTGATCGTCGAGGTTCCCGCGCTGGCCTTGCCCTGGAAGCGCACCGCCCCCTGGTTGCCGATGGCAATGCCGCCCGCATCGAAGACGCCACCCAGTTGCAGCGTGGCCCCCGCGGTCACGCTCGCCGCGCCGCTGCCGAGCGCGCCCGCGACGTCGGACGCGAGGGTGCCCGCGCCGACGAAGGTGCCACCCACGTAGTTGTTGGCGCTGCCCAGGGTCAGCGTGCCGCCGCCGACCTTGCGCAAGCCGCCGGCGCCGCTCACCGTGCCGTTCAGTGCCAGCGTGCGGGTCGCGTCGATGTCGAAGGCACTGGCGCCCGCTCCCAGGCTCACGGCGCGTTGGCTCGTGGCGTCGCCCGTGAGATGCAGCGTCGCGCCTTCGAGCGCGAGGCCGCCCGAGGCCGCGCCGAGGTTGGCGTCCGACGCGATCTGCAGAATGCCGCCCTTGATGGTCGTGCCGCCGCTGTAGCTGTTGCTTCCCTCGAGTACCAAGGTGCCCAGGTCGTCCTTCACCAGGCCGCCCGCACCGCCGAGAACCGACGCGATCGTGGCCGTCATGCCCGCGCCGGCCGCGGTGCCGTCGCCCACGCGCACGGTGGTCGCCGCGTCGCCGAGCTCGATCTCGTCGCCCTGCACGCGGTAGCCGTTGGTGGCGAACTGCGCGCCGTTGATGCGCACCGTGCCGCCCGCATTGCTGACCGTCACGGTGCCGGCGCTGCCGCCGAACACAGCGAACTGTCCCTGCGCCCAGGCCGCGTTGATCTTGCCGTCCGCGCCGGTCCAGCCATCGCCCGGCACGCCCACGCGCCAGGTGCCGTTGCCGCCGGCCACCAGGCCGTCGTTGTACTTGCTCGCGTCGCTGCCGTCCCAGAAGTTCAGAGACAAGCCCGCGCGGTTGACCAGGTTGACCTGTTGCGCCACCGAGGTCTGCACCTGCAGGTCGGCCTTGGCGCCAGGCGCCGTGCCGATGTCGAGGCCGTTGTCCGTGAGGCTGCCCGTGTAGCTGATGAGCCGGTACAGGCCCGCGCCGAAGCTGCCGCCCGCGGACTGCGCCACGTTGAGCGTGCCGTCGAGCTGCAGGTTGCCGTTGACGTTGACCAAGTCGTTGAGCGGCCCGCCCACGGCGTTGGCCTGGCCCAGGTCGAAATTGAGCACCGCGCCATCGGCCAGGCTCAGGCTGCCGAGCGTCAGCGTGCCGACGCCGCCATTGCCCGCCGACAGCACACCGCCCTTGGCGATGTTCACAGCACCGGCGATGCTGCCATTGCCGGCCAAGGTCGCGCCGCCCTGGATCTGCACCGTGCCCGTGCCGGTCGCGCTGCCGCTCGCGTTGTTGGCCGCGAGCGTGCCGCCCGCCACCGTGGTGCCACCGGTGTAGGTATTGGCGCCACTCAGCGAGAGCGTGCCGGCACCGACCTTGACGATCGAGCCACCGGTGCCCGAGCCGGGCTGCGCGAATACGCTGCCCGTGTCGCTGACGGTGCCCGAGATCGTGTCGCCGGCATTCAGCCCGCCGAGCGTGAGCTGCGTGGCACCGAGGACGACCCCGCCCGCGCCCGACAGCGAGCCGAGCTCGAGGCCGGTCTTCGAGGTCGAACCCGAGACATCGACCACGCCGCCCGCCGCGTTGGCGATCGACGCGCCGGCGCCCGCGCTGTCGTCGGCGAAATAGACCGTGCCGCCCTTCGCGTTGTCGATCTTCGCGCTGCCCGCCGTGGCCGCGCCAAGGAAGTTCAGGAGGCTGTCGGCGCCGTTGGTGATGGTCGCGCCGCCCGCGCTCGCGTTTTGCTGGAAGTAGACCGCGCCGCCCTGGTTGGCGATGGTGGCCGTGCCCGCGCTGGTCGTGTCTGCGAACTGCACCGCGTTCGCCGTCGGCGACTGCCAGCCCGTGCCGTTGACCGTGATGTTCGCGTTGCCGCCCGTTGCGTTCTGCGCCAAAGACAGCCGGTTGTCGCTGTCGGCCGAGCCCGCGCGACCGATGACGTAGGCATTGCTCGCGGCACTGGCGGCGCCGAACAGGGTCACGCGCGTGCCGCTGCCCTGCTGCTGCACCGCGCCGCTGCCGAAGGCACCGCTGGCGCTCGTGACCACGCTCGCGCCGCCCTGCACCACGGTGCCGCCCTTGTAGCTGCCGGTCGCCCCCAGGCCCAGGCTGCCGCCCGCGCCGGTGACGGTCAACGCGCCGTCGCCGCTGGTGGGACTGCCCAGGCCCCAGCTCGCATTGGCGAGCTCGACGGTACCGCCGCCCGCGCCCAGCACGAGCGCGCGCGTGCTGGAGAACGGCGCGGACCCCGCGGCGATGCGCAAGGTACCGCCATCGAGCGCGAGGCCCGTGCCGCCCGCGCCGAGATTGCCGTCGTTCGAGATCTGCAGGATGCCGCCCTTGACCGTGGTGCCCCCGGTGTAGGAGTTCGCGGCGCCGAGCACCAGCGTGCCGCCGTCGTCCTTGACCAGGCCGCCCGTGCCGCCGATGGCGGCGTTGATGGTCGCCGTCATGCCCGCGCTCGCAGCGGTGCCGTCGCCCACGCGCACCAGCGTGGCCGGCGCGTTGATCGTCAATGCGTCGCCATTGATCGTGTAGCCGTCGACCGCGAACTGCGCGCCGCCGATGCGCACCGCGCCGCCCGCGCCCTTGTTGTCGACCGTGACGGTGCCGGCCTGGCCGGTGAAGATCGCGAAGCCGTCCTGCGCCCAGGTGCCGTTCACGAGGCCGTTGGCATCGGCCCAGCTGTCGCCGGGCGCGCCCGCGCGCCAGGTGCCCGAGCCGCCGGCGATCTTGCCGTCGTTGAAGTTCGCGCTGTCGGTGCCGTCCCAGACATTGAGCGGCAGGCCGTCGAAGTTCACCAGGTTGACCTGGTTGGCGACGGCGGTCTGCACCGCGAGCTTGCTCGCATCGGTGGGCGCGGTGCCGATCTCCAGGCCGTTGTCGGTCAGCGTGCCGGTGTAGTTGATGAGGCGATAGAGGCCCGCGCCGAACTTGCCGCCGGCTGTCTGCGCCACGTTGAGCGTGCCGTCGAGCTGCAGGTTGCCGTTGACGTTGACGAGGTCGTTGAGTGCCCCGCCGGCCACGCCGGCCTGACCCAGGTCGTAGTTGAGCACCGCGCCATCGGCCAGGCTCAGGCCGCCCAGCGTGAGCGTGCCCGCACCGCCATTGCCGGCGGACAGCACGCCGCCCTTCGCGATGTTCACCGCGCCCGCGATGCTGCCCGTGCCCGCGAGCGTGGCGCCCGACTGCACCTGCACCGCACCCGTGCCGGTCGCGCTGCCGCTCGCGTTGTTCGCGGCCAGCGTGCCGCCCGCCACCGTGGTGCCGCCGGTGTAGGTGTTGGCGCCGGTGAGCGCCAGCGTGCCGCTGCCCACCTTGACCACCGATCCATCCGCGCCGCTGATCGTGCCCGACAGGGTGGTGCTCGCGTTCAGCCCGCCCGTGGTCAGCGCCTTCGCGCCCAACAGCACATCGCCCGCGCCTTCGAGCGAGCCGATGCCCACGCCCGCATTGGCCAGGCCGTCGATGCGCAGCTGCCCGCCCGCGTTGTTCACCACCGTCGCCTGGTCCGCGCTTGCGCGCTCCAGGAAGTCGATCGTTCCGCCGCTTTCGTTGACCAGCCGCGCCTGGCCCGCGCTCGCATCGCCGCGCAGTTCGGTGCGACCGCCCGCGAAGTTGGTGATCTGCGCCTGGCCCGCGCTGGCGGTGAAGCCGAAGGTGCTCAGGCCGCCGCGGTTCTCGATCACTGCCTCGCCCGCGCTCGCGCTGTCGCGGAATTCGACCGCGGCGCCCTGGTTCGCCGTGATGGTCGCTTCGCCGGCCGAGCTGCCGTTGCCGAACTGCACGAAGCCGCCCTTGTCGGCCGGCGCGCCGCCACTCGCGGCCGCGGTGATCGCGAGCTTGCCCGCCTCGGCCGTGTTGGCGAAGACCAGCGTGGCATTGCCCGCCACCGACACCGGCCCGCTGCCGAGCGCGTCTGTCACCGTCGCATTGATCCTGCCCTGCGCGATCTCGGTGCCACCCGTGTAGTCGTTGGCCACGATGAGCTGCAGCAGCCCCGCGCCGGTCTTGCGCAGGCGGCCCGCGCCGCTGACCTTGCCGCCGAGGCTCAGGGTCTCGACCGGGACGACCTCGAAGGTGGCCACACCCGCGCCCAGGCTCACGGCACGGGTGCTGGAAACGTCGGCGGTCACGCGCAGCGTGGCGCCATCCTCGAGCGCCAGGCCGCCCGTCGCCGCGCCGAGGTTGCCGTCGGAAGCGATCTGCAGCACGCCGCCCTTGATGGTGGTGCCGCCGCCGTAGCTGTTGAGGCCGTCGAGCACCAGCGTGCCGAGGTCGTCCTTGACGAGACCGCCGGTGCCGATCAGCGCGGACGCGATGGTCGCGGTCATGCCCGCGCCCGCGTTCGTGCCGTCGCCCACGCGCACCACCGTGGCCGGCGCATTGATCGTCAAGGCGTCGCCATTGATCGCGTAGCCGTCGACCGCGAACTGCGCACCCCCGATGCGCACCGCGCCGTCGGTGCCGGTGTTGTCGACGGTGACGGCGCCGGCCGTGCCCGCGAAGACCGCGAAGCCGTCCTGGATCCAGCCAGCGTTCGCCACGCCATTGACGTCGGTCCAGTTGTCGCTCGGGCTGCCCGCGCGCCAGCTGCCCGCACCGCCCGCGATCTTGCCGTCGTTGAAGTTCGCGGGATTGCCGCCGTCCCACATGTTGAGCGCGAGGCCGCCGGTGTTGACCAGGTTGATCTGGTTGGCCAGGCCGGTCTGCAGCGCGAGATAGCCCGGCGGCGTCGGCGCGCTGCCGATGGTCATCGCGTTGGCGGTGAGCGTGCCTGTGTAGTTGATGAGCCGGTAGATGCCCGCGCCGAAATTGCCGCCGGCCGACTGGCCGACATTGAGCGTGCCGCGCAGCGAGAGGTCGCCGTTGACGTTGAGCAGGTCGTTGAGCGCGCCGCCGACGACGCCGGCCTGGCCCAGTTCCATGTCGAGCGCCGAACCCGCGGCCAGCGTGAGCGAGCCGGTGGTCAGCGTGCCCACGCCGCCATTGCCGATCGACAGCCGCGCGCCCGCCGCCACGTCCACCGGGCCCGCGATCGCGCCGCTGCCCATGAGCGTCGCGCCCGACTGCACCTGCACCGCGCCCGTGCCCGTGGCGCTGCCGCTCGCGTTGTTGATGCTCAGCGTGCCGGCTGTCACCGTGGTGCCGCCGGCATAGGTGTTTGCGCCGCCCAGCGTGAGCGTGTCGGTGCCCTGCTTCACGATGCCGCCGGCGCCCGAGACCGGGCCGTTGAGCGTCAAGGCCGGCCCGGAAATGGCCAGCAGGTTTGCCTTGCCGATGACGAAGGCATTGCCCAGCGTCAATGCCGCGTTGCCCGACAGCGCCGTGTTGCCCTCGATCGTCGCCACGCCCGTGCCCAGCGCGGTGTTGCTGCCCAGCACGACCGTGTTGTCCGCGAAGCGCGTGCCGCCCGCGTAGCTGTTGTTGCCGAGCAGCGAGACCTTGCCGCCGACGCCGCGCAGGTCGAGCGAGCCCGCGCCCGACACGGCGCCGTTGAAGCTCACCGCGCCCGGCGTCTGCACGCTGAGCACGCCGGTGCCGGCGCTGGTGTTCAGGCCGACCGCATTGAGCGCGAGCGCGCCAGGGCTCGTGAGCGTCACCGCGCCGCCGATGCCGAGCGCGGCGCCACCGATCGCATTCGCGCTCGCGGCCTGCAGCGTGCCGGCGTTGGCCGTGAAGCTGCCGCTGAAGCCGCTGTTGTCGCCGCTCAGCGTGAGCGTGCCGGTGCCGCTCTTGATCAGCGTGCCGCCGCCGCTGAAGTCGCTGGCAATCGTGGTGCTGCTGTTGTCGGCCATGCGCAGCGAGGAGCCGGCCGCCAGCGCGACCTTGCTGCCCGCCACGCCCGTGAGATTGCCCACGACGGCGTTGCCCGAATCGGTATGCAGCGTGGTGCCCGCCGCGGCCAGGCTCAGTGCGGTGTTGCCACCGAAGCTGCCGCCGGCCGCGAAACCCAGCGCGCCCGCATTGACGGTCGCGGTGCGCGGTGCCATCGAACGATCGATCACCCAGTCGCCGCTGTCGTTCTTGATCAGGTCGCCGCCGAAGGTGGTGGTGCCCGTGGCCGCCTGCGAATAGAGCTGCGTGCCCGCGCCCAACAGCGTCAGCGTCGACCCGGTCTGGGCGCCGATGCTGAGGTCGCCGGCGATCTGGCTGCCCACGCGCAAGGTGACCCGTTGCACCAGGCCGTTTTCGAGGATGGCGCTGCCTTGCAGCAGGCCACCGTTGTCGAGGGTGATCGAGGTCGCTTGTCCGTAGATGCTGACACTGCCCGAGATGGTGGAGCCGAGCGTGTTGGTGATGCTGGCGCTGCCGCCGCCGAAGCCCAGGCCGAGGTAGCCGCCCGTGCTGCTGATGCGGCTGTTGCCGGTGTTGACGATCGTGCCGCCGCCGTAGATCAGTGCGCCCGCGAGGCCCTCGATGACACCGCCGTTCGAATTGGTCAGCGTGACCGGCCCGCCGGTCACCTGGATCGCGCGGTCGGTGCCGCGGATGACGCCGCCGTTGTTGTTGATCACCGCGTTGCCGCCGATCACCACGCCGGACGTGCCGGTGATGGTGCCGGTGTTGTTGACCGTGATGTTGGCGCCCGTGTAGATGCCCCAGGTGCCGTCGCCGAGCTTGGCGATGGTGCCGCTGTTGTTGATCGTGCCGCCGTCCGCCACGCCGACCCAGCCGGGCGTGGTGCCCGTGCAGTCGAGCGTGCTGCCCGCCAGCGTGCACACCGCCGAGGCCGTCCCGCTCAGCAGGAAGAGCGGCACGCCCAGCAGTGGCGCCACCAGGCTCGCGCCTGTCAGCGCGCGCCGGCCGCTGCCGCGCTTGCCGCGTGCGCGTGCCGTTTCGCAAACCGCCACCCAGGCTCCGAGTGCTGCGTTCCAGATGGTTTTGTAGACGACATTCATCAACGGTTCTCCGTGGGCCGTGCGCGCAAGGCGCCGCGACAAGAAATCAGATCGAGAGCGCCGGCAAGGGATCTGCCGGGCCGGGAATGGATGAAGAAGCCGGGCACAGCCAATGCAGCCGACGACCGCAGGTCGATGGCTGGCGTGCTTGTCTTCATGGGGTCTCCTCCTGCCATGCAGGCGCGAACGGCCGATGGCGCATGCGGCATCACTGCGCTGCCGCTTGGGAGGAAATTCTCAAAGGGCGCTACCCGATTTGCACCTTACTTTTTCTTGCAATGACGATGCAACGCTCACGGCAAACCGTGGCTTCGACGGCAAAGGAATGCATTGGTTCTTGTATCGCGCGACCGTGCGCGCCGCGCTCACGGCTCGATGCGCGCGTCGGCCTGGAAGCTGTAGCCCTCGCCGCGCACTGCGACGATCGGCAGCTTCTCGCCGCAGGCCTGCTCGGCCTTGCGGCGCAGCCGCGAGACCGTGACATCGAGGTTGCGCTCGTAGGCTTCGAGCCCGGGGCGGCCCATCGCCGCGAGCAGCGCGGCGCGGCCCACCACTTCGCGCGGCAGTTCGAGCAGGCACAGCAGCAGCCGCGCTTCCGCGCTCGACAACTGCACGCGGGCGCCGGCCGGCGACAGCAGCAGCCAGGTGGTGGCGTGATAGCGCCAAGGCGCGAGTACGGCGCTTTCAGGCACTGTATCGGGACCGGGTTCGCGCGTGTCCTGCCCCTGTGCTTCCTGGCTGCGCTGCAGCAGGTTGTTGAGCACCATCTCGAGCTCGCGCAGGTTCACCGGCTTGACCAGGTAGTAATCGGCGCCAAGCCCGAGTCCGTGCAGGCGATCGTCGAGCATGCCGCGCGCGGTCAGCATCACGATGCGCATGGCGCTGCGCGAGCGCAGGCGCGCCAGCACGCTGAAGCCATCCTCGCCCGGCAGGTTGACGTCGCACACCACGGCATCGAAGTCCTGCCGCTCGAGTTCCGCATGGAGCATCTCGGCGCTCTCGAGTCCGTGCGCGAGCATGCCGACGCCGCGCAGGTAGCGCAGCACCGTGTCGCGCAGATCGTCGTCGTCCTCGATCACCAGCACCCGCGTTGCGACGCTCATCCACAGCCCTCCGGGGCTGGTGTTGCCATGCGCCTTCCGCCTCGGCCTTCCGCCGGCTCGGCGCTGCCGAGCAGCGGCAGGGTGAGGGTCAGCACCGCGCCCTCGCGGGCGCCGTTCGAGGCGACCACGCTGCCGCCATGGACCGTGGCGATGCGATGCACCATGTGCAGGCCCAGCCCGATGCCCGGGATGCGCCGCACGCCGGCGGCGCGGTAGAAGCGCTCGAACACATGCGTGAGGTCCTGCGGCATGAAGCCCGGGCCCTCGTCGCACACCTGGATGCAGACGCCCGGTATCGCGTCGCCTTCCGGAAAATCATCGGAGCGGCAGCGCCGGATGCCGGCCCGCACGTGCACTGGCGAATGGGCCGGCGCGTACTTGATGGCGTTGGTCAACAGGTTGTCCATCGCGATGTGCATCAGCGTCTCGTCCGCCAGCACCGGCAGCTCGCGCGCGTCGAGCTGCAGCGAGATGCGCCCGCCGGCGACGCCCTCGTTATGCTCCTCGATCTTCTCGCGCAGGAAGACCGCGAGCTCGATCGGCGCCAGGCTCAGGTTGTTGCTCGAGGCATCGAGCCATTCGTCGGCCAGCAGGGTGTCGACCAGGTCGCGCATGCGATAGACCGTGCGGCTGATCTTCTCGGCTTCCTTCTTGACCTCCTCGCGCGCCAGGGTGAGCCGGTCGTCCGAGAGGATCTGCGATGCGCCGCCGATCGTGCCGAGCGGGGTACGGAACTCGTGCGACACCATGGCCAGCAGGCCACGCTGCTCGCGCAGCGCCAGCGCCAGCTGGTCGTGCGTGCGTTGATGCTGCGCGATCTCCTGGCGCAGGTCGCGCGTGCGCTCGTTCACGCGCTGCGCCAGCCGCGCGCGATGCCGCGCGGACAACGAGAGCGCGCGCCGCTCGCGCTGGCGCACGCGCCAGCCCAGCGCGAAGAAGAAGGCCATGATGTGCAGCACGCTGGCGATCGCGTAGCTGTACTGGGTGGCGCGGTTGTAGGGCAGCCACTGCAGGTTCTTCGCGAAGTGCACCGCGCCCATCATGAAATAGACCGCGTACCCGACCAGGCCGGGCCAGGCCTGGACGTTCCGGCGCAGCACGACGGCGCACATCGGCACGATGCAGGCCGCGAAGACCACCCACAGCAGGTTCAGCGGCCGCGCGATGTACCCGTACCCACCGGCGATGGCGATCGCGCAGCCCGCCAGGCACAGCAGCGTCATCAGCTGGAACACGCGGTTCATGCGCGGAAACTGCCGCGCCATGTCCAGCAGCGCCCGCGCGAATCCGAAGGCGGCAGCCGTATGCAGGCAGACCGAGAAGTTGTGCAGGCGGACGGCGGCCAAGGGGTGGTCCTGCAGCCACAGCGTCGCAGGCATGCCCTCCGAGCTCGCGAACAGCAATCCGAGCGTGAGCAAGTAGCCCGCGTAGGCCATGAAGCGGCGATCGGGCAGCGCGATGCCCATCGTCAGGCTGAGCACCGCCATCAGCAGGGCCATGCCGACGATGGCCGCGTCGGCGAAGTTGAATTCCTGTTGCACCGCGGCCTGCTCGCGCAGCGGCGATACCCCACCGGCGAGGCTCAGCGAACGGTCACCCGCCAGCCGCACCCAGACCCAGCGCGGTTCGGTATCACGCAGCTCGGGCAGGCGCGTCGCCGGGATCGACCAGGGCAGCTCGCGCTTCGACCCCGAGCGCATTCCGCCGAGCGCGCGATGCGTGAAGCCGCCGCTCGCATCGGCATCGGCCCACCACACGTCGATGTAATCGACGTACGGCGCATTCAGCCGCAGCCACCAGCCGCCCTCGAGCGGGCGCGCGACCTGCTCGGGCGACGCCTCGATCCGAAAGCGCACCCACCAGGCGCCCTTGGCATAGCCACCATTGAAGGTGCCCTGCAGCGTCTCGAATTGCTGCTGATGGGGAGGTGACGCCACCTGTTCGCGCGTCAGCAGGCCGGTCTTGTCGTGGTAGGCCTGCAAGTGCCCGATGAAGTTGCGCTCGAGCATGCTCGATGCCGTATCGAGCCTCAGCGGCTCCACCCCCGCTTGGCTCGGCAACGCCAGGCACGCCAGCAGGAGCATGGCGAGCCCGGCGAACTCGCGAATGGCCGCGAGCCATTCGGCGAGCCGCGTCATGCGCGACTTCGAGCCGCCAGCCCTGGGCTTCACCACTTCACGCGCACGCCCAGCCCCGCATTGACCGAGCTGCCCACGCGAGCGACGCCGCCCGAGGCCCACTGCTTGCCCAGTTCGCCATACAGGCTCGTGCGCTGGCTCAGCGCCAGCGTGAATCCTGCTGCCAGCTCGGTACTGGTGCCGCCGATCGGTGCGCCCACCGGCGTGATCGCCGCCGGATTCACGAAGCGGGCGATGTCGTTGCCCTTCGAGCTGCGGTAGACGTTCAGGCGCGCATAGGGCTGCAGCGTGCCGGCCCCCGTTGCGAAGCTGCCCTTGATGCGCACGCCCGCGCGCGCGGTCCAGCTGCTGTCGGCATCCTGCTGCACCAGCGCACCCGGGATCGCCACGTCGTCCAGCCGCAGGCGCTGATGGATCAGCTGCAGTTGCGGCTCCACCGACCAGCCGCCCGAGCCGAGCGCGAAGGCCTTGCCGACCTCGATCGAGGCCAGGAAGCTGTTGCCCTTGCCCGTGACGCCCGCGCTCAATTGCGGCTGCACCGTGTAGCGATGGCGGCCGGCCTGCAGCACCGCGTCGGCATAGAAACCGTCGTCGCTCGTGAAGGTGCCGTAGAGGCCCAGGTACTGGCTGCGCAGGTCGTTGCGGCCCGCGGCGCCGTTCAGGAGTCCACTGCTGAAGCCGCTGACACGCGTGTCGCCTTCGAGCTGGCCCACGTAGATGCCCGCGCGCCAGTTCGGGTTGGCCCACAGGTCGGTGCCGGCCTGCAACCCGCTCACGCGGCCTTCGGCATGCGGCGAGACGGTGCCGCCCTGGCGGATGTCCATGTCGGTGGAGATCAGACGGCCCCAGGCACGGCGGTTACCACCGTCGATGCTCGAGCTCGTACCGCCGCTGCCGCGCACGTCGTCGTCGCCGATGCGCTGGCTCAGGCTCGCGAGCATGCCCAGGTTGCTCTGGCGCAGCTGGTTCGGCAGGGCAGCAAAGAGGGAGGCTTCGGCGCGGTAGGTCGGCAGCGAGGCGCCCGGTTCGGCCTCGGTGCGCAGGTACCAGTTCTCGCCCTCGCCACCCGCATCGCCCGCGTACAGGCGGTACTCGTAGGCACCGGCGTCTACACGGCCGCCCGAGAGCACGAAGGCATCCTTGCTGCTCTGCGCGGTGGTGGTCGCGCCGTTCTTGGCACTGATCAGCTCGATGCCCGCGCCGCTGGTGCGTGCGCCCAGGCCGCCGAGGTTGGTGACCTGCACTGTGGTCTTGCCGCTCGCGCTGGCCGATGCACCGTCGAGCACGAGGCGGTCGGCGATGCCGGGGTTATCGAGCTTCGCACCGAGGCGCAGCACGCCGTTGTTGCCGACGTAGGGGCCGGTCAAGGTGAGCGTGGTGCCGGGGACCGTGCCCAGCAGGGAGACGGTGCCGGCGTTGGTGAGGCCGGCCATCTTCTGGCTGAAGCCGCCGAGGTCGAGCGTGGCGCCGCTGGCGACCACAGCGCTCGATGCTGCACTGAAGGCGTTGGTGGCGCCAGCCTTCAGGGTGCCGCCGGTCACGCGGGTCTCGCCTGCGTACGTTGCAGTGCCTGCCAGCGTGAGCGTGCCTGCGCCGACCTTGACGAGTGAACCTGTGGTGCCGGTGATGGCACCCGAGATCGTGTTGTCGCCGCCGATGGCGCCCGTGGTCAGCGTCTTCGCGCCGAGCACCACATCGCCCGCGCCACTGAGCGAGCCGATGCTCGTGCCCGTGGTCGTGAGGTCGATGCGCACCTGGCCGCCCGCTGCGTTGGTCACCGTGGCGCCTGCGGCACTCGCGGTGTCCTGCAGACGCAAGGTGCCCGCGTTGGCGATCGCGAGCTTGCCCGCATCGGCCTTGCCGCCGAACTGCAGCGTGGCACCCGAAGCGATGCTGGCAGGACCAGTTCCCAACGCACCCGTGGTGTCAGTCGTCAACGTGCCCGCATCCACCAGCGTGCCACCGCTGTAGCTGTTGGCGCTGCTCAAGGTCAGCGTGCCCGCGCCGATCTTGCGCAGCTTGCCCGTGCCGCTCATCGCGCCTGCGTAGGTGCCCGCCGTCTTGCCCTGGTCGAACGCCACCTCGGCGTTGTTGACGATAGTGCCCTGCAGGCTCGTCGCGCTGCCCTGCAGCACGCCACCCTTGACGGTGGTGCCGCCGGTATAGGTGTTGGTGCCACCGAGGATCAACCGGCCCGCGTCCTCCTTCGAGATCCCGCCCGTACCGCTCAGCGCGACATTGAGCGTGGCCGTCATCGCCGCCCCCGCGGCCGTCCCATCGCCCACGCGGATCACCGAGTTGGCGTTGTCCACCACGATGCCGTCGCCTTGCACCACATAGCCGTCGGTGGCGAACTGCGCACCGGCAATGCGCACCGCGCCGCCAACAGCATCCACGGTCACGGCGCCGGCCTTACCACCGAACACCGCGAACTGGCTCTGCGCCCAGTTGGCGTTGAGCTTGCCGTCCATGTCGGTCCAGCCGTCCATCGAGGGCTGCGGGGTGCCCACGCGCCAGGTGCCGCTGCCGCCGGCCACCTGGCCGTCGTTGTACTTGGTGCTGTCGCCGCCATCCCAGAAGTTCAGCGACAGGCCCGCGCGGTTCACCAGGTTGACCTGGTTCACCACCGAGGTCTGCACCTGCAGGTCGGCCGTCTTGGCCGAGCCCGGCACGGTGCCGATGTCCAGGCCGTTGTCGGTGAAGCTGCCGCCGTAGCTCATCAAGCGATACAGGCCCGGTCCGAAGCTGCCGCCGGCGGACTGCGCGATGTTCAGCGTGCCGTCGAGGTTCAGGTTGCCCGTGACGTTGATCAGGTCGTTGAGCGCGCCGCCAGGAACACCGGCTTGGCCGAGCTCGTAGTTGAGCGTGGAGCCGCCGGCCAGGGTCAGTGCACCGAGTGTCAGCGTGCCGGGGCTGTTGCCCGCGGCGAGGACGCCGCCCTTGTCGACGGTGACCGCGCCCGCGATGCTGCCGCTGCCCGCGAGCGTCGCGCCGCTCTGGATCTGCACCGCGCCCGTGCCCGTGGCACTGCCGCTCTTGTTGTTCACGCTCAACGTGCCCGCGCCCACGGTGGTGCCGCCGGTGTAGGTGTTCGCGCCCGTCAGCGTCAGCGTGCCACTGCCCACCTTGACCACCGAACCACCCGTGCCGCTGATCGTGCCCGACAGCGTGGTGTTGTCGCCGCTCGCGCCCAGCGTCAGCGCCTTGGCGCCGAGCACGAGGTCGCCGGCACCGCCGATCGAGCCGAAGCTCACGCCGGTCGTCGCCTGGTCGATGCGCACTTGCGCGCCGGCCTGGTTGAGCACCGTGGCCTTGTCGGCCGTCGCGTCGTCCGCGAAGGCCAGCACGCCGCCCGCGGCGTTGGTGATGGTCGACGTGCCCGCGCTCGCCTTGTCCCGGAAGCGCACCGTGCCCTGGTTGCCGATGGCCGTGGTGCCTGCATCGAAGCTGCCACCAAGTTGCAGCGTGCCACCCGAGGCCACGCTCGCCGCGCCGCTGCCGAGGGCGCCGGTCACGTCGGTGGCCAGCGTGCCGGCGTCGACGGAGGTACCGCCGGCGTAGCTGTTGGCGCTGCTCAGCGTCAGCGTGCCCGCGCCGATCTTGCGCAGCTTGCCCGTGCCGCTCATCGTGCCCGCGTAGCTGCCGATCTTGGCTTGGTCGAAGACGACCTCGGCATCATTGACGATGCCACCTTGCAGGCTCGCCGTATTGCCTTGCAGCACGCCGGCCTTGACCGTGGTGCCACCGGTGTAGGTGTTGGTGCCACCGAGGATCAGGCGACCCACGTCGTCCTTGACCAGGCCACCTGCGCCAGTCAACGCGACGTTCACCGCGGCACTGCGCGTGGCGTCTGTACCCGAGCCATCGCCCACGCGCACCACCGTGCCCGAAGCGCCGAGCTCGATCGCATCGCCCTGCAGCACATAGCCGTCGGCCGCGAACTGCGCGCCGTTGATGCGCACCGTGCCGCCCGCATTGCTGACCATGACCGTGCCACCCGTGCCGCCGAAGACCGCGAACTGGTCCTGTGCCCAGGCCGCATTGATCTTGCCGTCGGCACCGGTCCAGCCGTCGCCGGGCACGCCCACACGCCAGGTGCCCGAGCCGCCGGCGATCTTGCCGTCGTTGTACTTCGTGTTGTCGCCGCCATCCCAGAAGTTCAGCGACAGGCCCGTGCGATTCACGAGATTGACCTGCTGCGCCAGCGAGGTCTGCACCTGCAGGTCCTTGGCCGCGATCGGCGCGCTGCCGATGTCCAGGCCGTTGTCGGTCAGGCTGCCGGTGTAGTCGATCAGGCGGTAGATGCCCGCGCCGAACACGCCGCCCTTCGATTGCGCCACGTTGAGCGTGCCGTCGAGTTGCAGGTTGCCGTTGACCTGCACGCGGTCGTTGAGCGCGCCACCGACCGTGTTGGCCTGGCCGAGGTCGTAGTTGAGCACTGCACCATCGGCGAGGCTGAGGCTACCGAGCGTCAGCGTGCCGACGCCTGCATTGCCGGCCGACAGCACACCACCCTTGGCGATGCTCACCGCACCCGCCACGCTGCCATTGCCTGCGAGCGCTGCGCCGCCCTGCACTTGCACGGCACCCGTCCCCGTCGCGCTGCCGCTCGTGTTGTTCACGGCCAACGTGCCGCCCGCCACCGTCGTACCACCGGTGTAGGTATTGGCACCGTTCAAGCCGAGCGTGCCGCTGCCGACCTTCACGACCGACCCGCCGTTGCCGCTGATCGTGCCCGACAGCGTGGTGCTCGTGTTCAACCCGCCGGTGGTCAACACCTTGGCCCCCAGCTGCACGTCGCCCGCGCCCTCGAGCGAGCCGATGCTCACACCCGCCGTAGTGAGCTTGCTGATGCGTAGCAGCGCCCCCGCGTCGTTCACCACCGTGGCCTGGTCCGCGCTCGCACGGTCGGCGATGTCGATCACCCCGCCGTTCCCATTGACCAGGCGCGCCTGCCCCGCGCTCGCGTCGTCGAGCAGGTTGACCAGCCCGCCGGCGAAGTTCGTGATCTGCGCCTTGCCGCCATTCGCGTTGAACCACAGCGTGGTCGAGCCGCCACGGTTCTCGATCACGGCATTGCCCGCGCTCGAGGCGTCGCGGAACTCGACCGAGGCGCCCTGGTTCGT